>JBAUAJ010000213.1:0-1827 GCA_049675585.1 Thermoplasmata archaeon | reverse complement strand
CCTGGACCCAGACCAGCTTCTCCTACTCTGGCAAATACTGGCAGTTCGACAACGCCCGCGCCGTGCCGCGCCCGTATCAGCAGCCGCATCCTCCAATCCGCATCGCCGGCGCCAGCGAGGATACGTTCCCCACGTTGGGTGCCCTCGGCTATCCGCTATTCGTCGCCGTGCGCAGCGGTTCGCTATCCGGCCTCGCGCCCGACCTGAAAGCCTATCGAGAGGCCTACAAGCAGGCCGGCCATCCGGGCCGTGGCGGCGTATATCTACGCCTGTCACTGCACCTTGCGGACACCGACGCCCAGGCGCTGGAGGAAGCCGAACCCAGCATCATGAGTGGCTACCGCACGCTGACCTCGCGCCTGGAAGGCTCGCCCAACGCACGCCGCCGCGCTGAGCTCGAGGAAGTCCGCACCATCACCTACGACGACGTGCTGCGCGACAAGGTCGTCGTCGGCAGTCCCCAGCGCGTCGCTGATCGGCTGCGGCAACTGCAAGAGGAACTCGGCATCGACGGCATCCTCGCCGAACTGAATTTCGGTGCCAGCATTCCTGCCGACATGATGATGCGGTCGCTGCGGCTGCTGTGCGAGAAAGTGAAACCGCACGTCTGATTTCTGGGAGCAACGCCATGCCCAGTTTCCGCCCGACGCCAGATCTCGACATGCACTACGAGGTGGATGACTTCACCGACCCTTGGCGCGACCCGCAAACGATCCTGATGCTCCACGGCAACGCGGAGAGCAGCCTCGCCTGGTACGCCTGGGTGCCGAAACTGGCGCGCCACTACCGCGTGGTGCGGCCCGACATGCGCGGTTTCGGTGCATCAACGGCCATGCCGCGCGACTATCCATGGACGCTTGACCGGCTGATCGACGATTTCTGTGGCTTGTTGGACCATCTCGGCATTCCCCGCTTCCATCTGCTGGGGGCCAAGATCGGCGGCACCATCGCCCGTGCGTTTGCCGCGCGCCGTCCCGATCGGCTGATCACACTGACTGTTGTCGGCACGCCGCCGCCTCTGCGCATTGGCGCGGCCGAACGCGTGCCGGAGCTGATCCGCGATTTCGAGACGCACGGTGTTGAGTACTGGGCGCGCCAGAACATGGGCGCCCGGCTCGGCAGTGCATTTCCACCGGAAGGCTTCGAGTGGTGGACGAAGTTCATGGGGCGTACCGCTGTTTCGACGCAGTTGGGTTTCATGGGCACCATCGCCTGCGCCGACATTCGTGCCGATCTGGCAAGGATCACTTGCCCGACTCTGGTGATCACCACGGAGGAAAGCGGCCTGGGCACCGTCGCGGAGACCCGTGCCTGGCAGGCGCAGATTGCCGATTCCGAGCTGATCGTGCTGCCCGGCAATTCGTATCACGTCGCAGCAACGCACGCCGACAGCGCGGCCGAAGCAATGCTCGACTTTCTGGCGAGGCGGGGCAGGTAGCAAGTTATTGGAACCACAGATGGACACAGATATCGGTGTTTATCTGTGTCCATCTATGGTTCAGATTCCTTTTCGGACTTGAACCGCGCCGCTACCCCGGTTTGAATGCAGTGCAGCATAAAACCAAACGGGGCAGGCATGAAGCGGCTGGTACTGTCGATGGCACTGTTCGTGCTTCCTGGCGTCGCCTTGGCACAGGAGGCCGGCGACGCAATTCGCCCGATCACTCTGCTGACTCAGCCGCAAGCCGCGGCACCCCAGGAATACCAGGCAGCACAGATCATCGCTG
Source organism: Thermoplasmata archaeon (assembly GCA_049675585.1). Taxonomy (GTDB): domain Archaea; phylum Thermoplasmatota; class Thermoplasmata; order Lutacidiplasmatales; family UBA184; genus Lutacidiplasma. Next base: position 100 of record JBAUAJ010000213.1, on the reverse strand, counting down.
ACGCATGGCGCAAGCTGGGGCTGACGGTGAACGTGCGTCCCCTCCCCGGGCAGGAGTTCAATCAGGTCATCTGGTACGAGCGGCAGCGCTGGGATGCGAC
>JBAUAJ010000212.1:0-4935 GCA_049675585.1 Thermoplasmata archaeon | reverse complement strand
GGCCTCGCCGGCCAGCGGGCGGCGCTCGCCGCGGTCGAGGCCGGGCGCGACGTCGCGGTCGTCACGAAGCTCCACCCGTTGCGCTCGCACTCGGGGGCCGCGCAGGGCGGCATCAATGCGGCGCTCGGCGCGGAGGATTCGGTCGACACCCACATCTACGACACGGTGAAGGGTTCCGACTACCTCGGCGATCAGGACGCGATCGAATTCTTCTGCCGGGAGGCCGGCCCGACGGTCGTCGAGATGGAGCACTTCGGCACCATCTTCAGCCGGAGCCCCGACGGGAAGCTCGCGCGCCGGGCGTTCGGCGGCGCCGGATTCCCGCGCACGATCTACGCCGCGGACCGAACCGGCCTCGCGCTGCTGCAGGGCTTGTGGGAACGCCTGGGCACGGCCCAGTACACGCTCTACGAAGAGTGGGATCTCACCGACGTCATCGTGCGGGGCGGCCGGGTGCAGGGGATCGTGGCGTTCGACCGGCAGACGGGCGAGTTCGAGGCGATCGCCGCGCCGAGCGTCGTGCTCGCCACGGGTCCGTTCGGTCGGATGTACGGCCGGACGACCAATGCGCACAGCTGCACGGGCGATGGGGTCGCGGTCGCCTACGACTCCGGTGCGTTCCTGAAGGACATGGAGTTTGTCCAGTTCCACCCCACCGCCCTCCTCGAGACCGGGATCCTGATCACCGAAGGGGCGCGCGGCGAGGGCGGGATCTTGAAGAACGCCGCCGGCGACCGCTTCATGAGCAAGTACGCGCCGCACGTCCTCGAGCTCGCGTCGCGGGACGTGGTGTCGCGCGCGATCTTCACGGAGGTCGCGGAGGGACGTGGATTCCCCGGCCCCTACGGGAGCTACGTCCACCTCGAGCTGATGCATCTCGGCAAGGAGAAGGTCGAGAGCCGCCTGCAGGAGATCGTCGACTTTTCGCGGATCTACGCCGGCGTCGATCCGGTCACCGAGCCGATCCCGGTCTACCCCGGCCAGCACTACATGATGGGCGGGATCGGAACCGACATTCACGGGGCGACGAACATCCCGGGCCTGTTCTCGGCCGGGGAGGCGGCGTGCGTGTCGATCCACGGCGCCAACCGTCTCGGGGGAAACTCGTTGCTCGAGACGCTCGTCTTCGGCAAGGAGGCCGGGATCGCAGCGGCCGCCCACGCGGCGAACGCAACCGCCCCCGAGATGCGCGCGAGCGACCTCGATGCCGCCGTTGCTCCGCTGCGCGCCTGGTCCGACCGCAAGGACGGCGAGGATCCGTCCGTCCTGCGCACGGAGATGCAGCAGGTGATGGACCGGTACGTCGGTATCTACCGGGACGAGCCGACGCTGCTCGAGGGCCTGAAGCGGCTGCGCGCCGTCAAGGCGAGATTCGCGAACGTTCGGGTCGTCGACCGATCGAAGGTCTACAATCTCAACCTGAGCGACGCGCTCGAAGTCGGACACCTGCTCACGCTCGCCGAGACGATCGTCGTCGGCGCGTACGCGCGCACGGAGAGCCGCGGCGCGCACGCGCGGACCGACTATCCGAAGCGGGACGACGCCCACTGGATGCGTCATACGCTCGCCGAAAAGACGCCCGACGGCCCGCGCCTCTCGTATACTCCGGTCGCCTACACGCGCTGGGATCCGAAGGAGCGAGTGTACTGATGGCGGAGGCGACCGTTCCGGCGACGATCGACGTCTACCGGTTCGATCCGGCGACCGACGCGGCTCCCCGGTACGACCGCTATACGCTCGACCTCCCACCGCACACGCCGGTGCTCACGGCGCTCCTGCGGATCCGCGGAGAGATCGACCCGTCGCTCACGCTGCGGTACTCCTGCCGGAGCGCGATCTGCGGGTCGTGCGCCATGCAGGTCAATTCGAAGAGCCGGCTCGCCTGCGAGACGGCGATCGGGCCGGAGATGGAGCGCCACGGACGCATCGTCGTCGAGCCGATGCGCAACCAGAAAGTGCTCCGGGACCTCGTCGTCGACCAGGCGCCGTTCTGGGCTCAGTACAACCGGATCCAGCCCCACCTGATCCTCGACCCCCGGCACCCGATGCCCGAGGGGCAGGAGAATCCGATGACCCAGGCGGAGGTCGAACGGTTCAAGGAGACTCCCCGATGCATCGCGTGCGCCGCCTGCTATTCGGCGTGCCCCGCCGTGGAAGCGGACACGGAGTTCCCGGGTCCGATGGCGCTCGCGAAGCTCTACCGCTTCGTCGTCGATCCGCGCGACTCCGCGACCCAGGACCGGCTGCTCGCGATCCAGCCCGGCGGCCTCTGGACCTGCCTGCGGTGCCACCTGTGCACCGAGGCGTGTCCGAAGGACGTCCGGCCGTCCGAGCGGATCCGGGACCTGAAGGAGATGGCGATCCGGGCGCAGGGGGCCACCGAAGCCGGCTCGCGCCACGCGGTCGGCTTCAAGGAGAACATCCGCGAGCGAGGGCTCTTGCACGAGTCGAAGCTCGTGCGTCAGACCTCCGGGCTCGCCGGCGTGGCGGGCCAGCTCGGCCAGGGGGTCCGCATCTACCGCAAGAAGCCCGAGATCCTCCGCAAGCCGCGAAAGATCGAGGGATTGGACGAGGTCGAGAAGATCTACGCGGCGCTCGACGACCCGAAGGACGGGACGTGAAGCTCGCCTATTACCCCGGGTGCGTCGCGCAGGAGTCGGGCAAGGAGCTCGACATGGCGACCCGGTGGGTCTGCCGGACCCTCGGGATCGAGCTCGTGGAGTTCCCGAAGTTCTCCTGCTGCGGCTCCGGTTTCGTGGACGAGGCGAACGAGGTGCTGAACGTCGCGCTCAACGCGCGCAACCTCGCGATCGCCGAGGGGGCGGGGCTCGATCTGCTGACGATCTGCTCGACCTGCCAGGGGATGCTCTCGCTGGCGAACGTCCGCCTCGGCGATCCGGCGATCAAGGCGCGGGTCGACGGCGTGCTGAAGCCGATCGGGATCGAGTATCGGGGGACGACGAAGGTCCGCCATCTGCTCGATGTGCTGGTGCACGACATCGGCGTCGAGAAGATCCGCGCGCTCGTCCGGCGCCCGCTCGACGGGCTCAAGGTCGGTGCCTTCTACGGGTGCCACCTCTTGCGGCCCTCGGACGAGATGCTCTCGGAGAGCGCGGAGGAGCCGCACTCGTTCGAGGACCTGCTCGCCGCGCTGGGCGCGACCCCCGTCTACTACCGGGGGCGGGTGATGTGCTGCGGCTTCCCGATCCAGTTCGTCAAGCCGGAGACGGCGAGCCGGATCGCGGGACGCCAGATCGAGGACGCCCGGTCGCACGGCGCGGACGCGATGGCGACGCCGTGCCCGCTCTGCCACATCTCGCTCGACGCCTACCAGAACCAGGCGGAGAAAGCGGTCGGCCACTCGCTCGACATGCCGGTGTTCCATCTTCCGCAGGTCGTCGGGCTCGCCTTCGGCGCGTCCCCCGAGGAGCTCGGGCTGCCCCGACACCTCGTGCCGACCGGGACCGCGATCGCGAAGATCCGGCCGCCGGCGCGCGCTTAGGCGCGGTCCGGGTCGGCGGCCGACCCGGGGGCGGTCGGCGCGGTTAGGACGCGCGCGCCCTCGCCTTTCGTGACGTAGACGTGGAGCCGGTCGCACGTCCCCCGGAAAAATTCCCGACCGTTCGACCCGAACTCCTGCGACATCCGGTCGGCGATCTCGGGGTCGCTCAGCGACGGCTCGACCTGCGGGGTGAACATGCAGCGGAACACAAGGAATCGCTTCCCTTCGATATCGATGCGGTCGGTCTCGGGCGCGCCGCAGAACGGACAGAGGAGCACGGTCCGATCAGCGCCGCCTCGGCCAAATCGTTGGCGGGGCGCTAGTCGATGTAGCCGAGCGACCGGAGCCGTTCGCGCAGCTTGCGCTCGTCCTCCTCGCTGAAGCCGTCGTGCGACGGCTGCTCGAGCAGTCGGGCGAGGACGAAGGAGACGAACGCGTCGACCGACCCGAACCCCGTGCCGCGGATCCGCTCCTCGAGGCCGCGAACGACCTCTTCCGGTAGCCGCACCGGCACGGTGCCCTCCTCGGGGGGCGGGGCGTTCGCCATCGGTTCTACCGGCGAGGGCGCGCGATAGATAGCCCCTTCGCGCGGGGACCGGGGATGGGTTACTCCCACTCGATCGTCGCGGGAGGTTTGTCGGTGACGTCGTAGAGGACCCTCACGACCGAGCCCGCAAGCTCCCGGGTGATCCGCTCGGCCATGCGGCGCAGCACGGCGCGGGGGATCTCCATCGCCGTCGCCGTCATCGCGTCGATCGATTCGACCGCCCGGATCGCGACCGCCTCGCCCCGGACTCGGTTGTCGCCGGTCACCCCGACCGTGCGCGCGTCGAGGAGGACGGCGAAGAACTGCCAGGGCCGAGGGATCTCGTGCGCGGCGACCGCCCGCTCGATCTCCTCCTCGACGACCGCGTTCGCCACGCGCGCGAGGCGGACCCGGTCGGGCGTCACCGGACCGTTGACCCTCACGGCGAGACCGGGGCCCGGAAACGGCTGGCGGTCGGCGTCCGGGATCCCCAGCTCGCGGGCGACCGCGCGGACCTCGTCCTTGTACAGGTCGCGGAGCGGTTCCACGAGGACCAGCCGGCTGTCCGCGGGGACCCCGCCCACGTTGTGATGGGTCTTGATCGTGTCGCGCAGGCCGCCGCCGCTCTCGATCCAGTCCGGAGCGATCGTCCCCTGCACGAGCCGGTCCGTTCCGAACCGCTGCGCCTCCTCCTCGAAGAGGCGGATGAACGAGGTGCCGATCCGCCGTCGCTTCTCCTCGGGGTCGACGACCCCCGCGAGCGCGGCGAAGAATCGGTCGGCCGCCGGAACGATCTCGTAGCGCAGGCCGCTAGCCCGGAACAGCCCCGCCACGCGGTCCGCCTCGCCCGCGCGCAAGAGGCCGGTGTCGACGAACACCGACCGGGCGCGCTCGCCGAGCGCCCGCT
>JBAUAJ010000211.1:0-1632 GCA_049675585.1 Thermoplasmata archaeon | reverse complement strand
GGTGTCGTGGTTTTGCCGCCAAAGGCTGTCGTCCCGTAAAGGGTCCCCTCGGAATCCAGAGCCAAACCAGCCGCTGGGTACGCGCCATCCGCGAGCCCGGTGAAGCTATAAAGCATTGTGGCCTGATAAGTCGCCGGATTCAGTCTGAAAACGGCCCCGCAGGTGTGAGAGCAGGCGTCCCCGAACCCGCTTGTCGTGAAGTAGAGATTGCCATCGCTACCGAGCGTAACTCCCCCCAGTGGGGTCATGCCATCCTTTCCCTCCCACATCACAGTAAAGCCCGCGCCGGCCTCCAACTCGAATACCGTGCCACAGGTGCAGCTTGGACCGCCCCCGAAATACGTAGCTCCGTACAGGTTTCCTGCAGCATCGATCGCGATGCTGCCGGTCGGGCCACCGAATGAACTCGGGAAGCTCTTCAGAAGCGTCAAGTGACCTGTAACCGTATCCACCGTAAAAACAGTGCCAGTCGGGCCATTTCCCCCGCCCGCTGTCGTGCCATACAACGTTCCGTCGGCTGCGAGAATGAGACCGGAGTTCGGGCCGGATCCATCCGTCCAATGAAAAGCATGCAGGACGGTGAGGCGGTTGCTGGTGTCGAGCTTGAACACGGTCCCGCAACCGTGCCCCGGGTTACAGCTAAGGTCGCCGCCCTCAAATGTCGTACCGTAGAGATTTCCCGCCGCATCCCGAACCAACCCGTAGGCATTCGCCCCTCTTGCCCCGTAGGAGCCACTAGAGAAATTGTGTAGGACGGTCTCGTGCCCATTCGGATTCAGTTTGAAAACAATCCCCCCGCCAAACTTCCCAGCGGCATAGGCAGTCCCGTAGAGATTGCCCGCCGAATCCTCGATGAGAGGCGCAGTCGGCATCCGCCCATCGTTGGGAAACCCAGCGAACTCGTGCAACACAGTGAAGGTCTGCGCGTAGGACAACGACGCAACCAACAGCGTGAGCGCGACCCCCAAACTTCGCGTCCACACTATTCGGAAAAGGCTTCGCGGCGGTATCGGAATTGTCATGATGGAACTCCTTTTGACGGGCATGCAAGACGCCGCTTTTCCGGGCGCGCACTTGCGTACATCATTGTGGCGCAATCTTGAACACTACTCCGCACCCGCCCCTACAGGCGGTCGACCCGCCATACGCAGTCGTCCCGTAAAGATTCCCCGCAGAATCCAGCAGCAGATTAGCCTGCGGCTGCGCCCCGTCGGTTCCGTCGAACGTATGCAGCACCGTCTCCTTGCCCGTCGTATCGATCTTGAACACAACCCCGTAGCCACCGCCGGGTGTCGTCGTCGTCCCGCCGTACTGCGTCGTGCCGTACAGGTTCCCTTCGGAATCCAGAGCCAAACCAGCGGCTGGATACGCGCCGTCGGCGAGCCCGGTGAAGTTATATAGCGTCGTGGTCTTGCCGGTGGCTAGATTCAATTGAAAAACAGCCCCACATCCATAAACACAGGCCTCTCCAGGGCTGCTGCTAGTCCAGTAAATGCTGCCCGCTCCGTCAAGGACGATACCGCCGTATGGCACTTGGTTCTTACTTCCATCCCATAGGATGCTGAATCCTAAGCCGATTTGTAACTTGTAAACTGTGCCGCATCCGCACGACGTCTCACCACCACCGAAGAG
>JBAUAJ010000210.1:0-3490 GCA_049675585.1 Thermoplasmata archaeon | reverse complement strand
ATGTTCGGCTTCCTCGCGCACGACGGTCCCCAGGCCCTCGCGGCCGCCGCGCGCGTACTGCGCCCGGGCGGCCGGATCGTGGTGGAGACGCAGAGCATCACCCAGACGATGGGGACCCTGTTCCCCGCGTCCCCGCTCGGGGCTCGACGTATCCTGCGTCGCCCGAGGAGCCACCATCTCCACCGCGTCCTGACCGAGGGGTACCAGCCGTACGACCCGGCCCATTATGCTCACTGGGAGTTCCGATTCTGGAGGCCGGCCGAGATCGAACGGGCGGCCCGATCGGTCGGCCTGCGCCCCGTCGACCGGATGGCGGTCGGCGCGGGCGTCGGGTTGCACGCCGACTTCCTCCGGGTGGTGCACCGGGACCCGATCGCCTGGAGAAACCTCCTGCGCACCGAAGAGACGGTGGGGCGCTGGGTGGAGATGTGGGGCGGAGGCGCAGCGTTCCTTCTCGCGGCGGAACGCCCCCGATGAGCCGGGGCGGACGGCCGATGCGCTCTTCTCGCCGTCCGGGTAAGAACGATCGATGAAAGTGATCCTCTTCGGGGCCTCGGGCATGGTCGGGCAGGGCGTACTGCGCGAGTGCCTCCTCGACCCGTCGGTCGAGTCGGTGCTCGCGGTCGGACGACGGACTCTCGGCGCCGCGTCGAGCAAGCTCACCGAGCTCGTCCGCCCGGACGTGACCGCGCTTGCGGACGTCGAGGACCGGCTCCGGGGGTTCGATGCGTGCTTCTTCCCGCTCGGTACCTCCTCGGTCGGAAAGTCGGAGGAGGAGTACCGCCGGGTCACCTACGACCTGACGCTCGCGGTCGCCGAGCGCCTCGCCCGGCTCAACCCCGGGATGGCGTTCGTCTATGTCTCGGGCGTCGGCACCGACAGCACCGAGCACGGCTCGAGCATGTGGGCGCGGGTGAAAGGGGCAACGGAGAACGCGCTCAAGCGCCTGTCGTTCCGCGCCGTCTACCTGTTCCGCCCCGGCATCATCCGACCGCTCCACGGGATCCGGTCGAGCACGGCGGTCTACCGAGTCGCGTATCTCGTCCTCTTCCCGTTCCTCTGGGTCGTGGACCGGCTCGCCCCGAACTCGATGACGACCACCGAAGCGGTCGGCCGGTCGATGATCCGTGTCGTCCAGGAGGGCGCCCCGTCAGCGGTCGTCACGACGCGCGACATCAACCGCCTCGCGGCGCTTCCGGCGCCGACCCACGGAACCGGCAACTTCCGCGAACGTTAAGCGGCCCGGCTCGCGTGGGCCGGCATGCCGAAGCCGAGCGCCGCCGTCGCTCCCCCGGCCCCCGTCTTCCTGCGCCGGGGGAAGGTGAAGGAGGTCTACGAGCTGTCGCCGACCGAGCTCGAGTTCCGGTTCACGAACGACATCTCGGTGTTCGACAAGCACATCCCGAGCGAGGTCCCCTTCAAGGGGGAAACGCTCGCGCGGACCGCGGCCCACTGGTTCGACCTCTGCTCGCGCCAGGGGATCCCGCACCACTACCTCGGGCTCAGCGGACCGACCTCGATGCGGGTCCGCCGGGTCCGGGTCGTCCCGCAGCCGCGCACCCTCGGGCCGCATCCGGTCGACTACCTCGTGCCGCTCGAGCTGATCGTCCGCTACTACCTCGCCGGATCGCTGTGGGACCGGGTCCGCGGCGGCCACGTGAGCGGCCGCGACCTCGGCTTCTCCGCGGACCGGACGCTCGCCTACGGCATGGCGCTCCCCGAGCCGATGTTCGAAGTGACGACCAAGCTCGAGCCGATCGACCGGCTGCTCACGACCGCGGAGGCGCTCGAGCTCGCCGTACTCGAACCGGCCCAGCTCGAGTCGATCCGAGAGACGATCCTCAAGATCGACGGGGCGATGGAGAGGGAGATCGAGCCGCGCGGACTGATCCACGTCGACGGGAAGAAGGAGTTCGCCATCGATCCCGAGGGCCGCCTCATGGTCGTCGACACGTTCGGCACGGCCGACGAGGACCGGTTCTGGGACAAGGACGCTTTCGCGCGCGGCCGCCAGGTCGATTTCTCGAAGGAGTTCGTACGGCAGCATTACCGCCAGACCGGCTACTACGACCAGCTCGTCCGCGCCCGGGAGGCGCACACCGCCGAGCCGCCGATCCCGCCGCTGCCGCCGCTGCTCGTGGACGAGGTGAGCCGGCTCTACACGACCGTCTACCAGCGGCTCACGGGGGAACCGTTCGCTTCCCGCGATCTCCCGGCGTAACCACGGGCCATCGTTCACCGTTTCGCGACCTCTCCCCGCGCCCTTATCTCCCGGGGACCCGGTGAGTCGGTTCGTGCCCGCCAAATCGCCCACCCGCAACGCCGCTTCCACCGAGCCCGAACCCCGCGAAGAGGTCGCGCTCGAGGACCTGGCGGGCGTCGGGGAGACGACCGCGATCAAACTCCGCGAATCCGGCTACACCGATCTGATGGAGCTCGCCGTCGCCTCGCCGGGCGACGTCGCGGAGGCGGCGGAGATCGGGGTCGCGATCGCGCAGAAGATCATCGGCGAAGCGCGCCGGAAGGCCGACGTCGGCCAGTTCGAGAGCGGCACGACGCTCCTCGAGCGTCGCAAGAAGCTCGGCCGCGTCACGACCAACTCGAAAGCGCTCGACGAGCTGCTCGGCGGCGGGGTCGAGACGCAGGCGATCACCGAGTTCTCCGGCGAGTTCGGGACAGGGAAGACCCAGCTCGGCCACCAGATCGCGGTGGACATTCAGCTCCCGGTCGCCCAGGGCGGCCTCGAAGGGGAGGTCGTCTACATCGACACCGAGAGCACGTTCCGGCCCGAGCGGATCGTCGACATGGCGAAAGGGGTCGGTCTCGACCCCGAGGTCGCGCTCGGCCACATCCACGTCGCGCGCGCGTTCAACTCGAACCACCAGATGCTTCTCGTCCAGAAGGCGCAGGAGCTCGCGCGCGACAAGCCGATCCGCCTGCTCGTCGTCGACTCGCTGACCGCCCACTTCCGGTCGGAGTACCTCGGCCGCGGCGAGCTCGCTCCGCGCCAGCAGATGCTCAACAAGCACCTGCACGAGCTGCTACGCTTCGGGGACACCTACAACGCCGCGATCGTCGTCTCGAACCAGGTCTCCTCCCGGCCGGACGTGCTGTTCGGCGACCCGACCCGCCCGATCGGCGGGAACATCGTCGCGCACGCGGCGACCTACCGGGTCTACTTGCGCAAGTCGAAGCCGCCCCGGCGGATCGCCCGCCTGATCGATTCGCCGAACCTCCCCGAGGGCGAGGCGGTCTTCTCCCTCACGACGGAAGGGATCCGCGACTAGGGCTCGGGGTCCGCCCGACGCGGCGCAGCGCCGTCGCCTTCACGTACAGGTAGACCCGCCGGCCGGGGGTGAGCCCGAGCGTCCGGATCGGTTCGCGCGTCAGCGCGACCGTGAGGCGCGTCCGACCGGCGCGCACGCGCAGCCGTCGGCCGAACGGACCCGTTCCCGGTCCGACCGACTCGACGGTCGCCGGGACGACGTTC
>JBAUAJ010000209.1:0-2085 GCA_049675585.1 Thermoplasmata archaeon | reverse complement strand
GTCCGTCACCCGCGCCGTGACGGTCGCGGAGCCGCCGGCGAAGGAGACGTTCACCTGGGAGATCAGCGGCGCCACCTGATTGGTGCTCTGCGAGTAGAAGATCTCGAATTGCCCGCCGGTGAAGTGTCGCTGCACGCCGGCGTCGCCCGAACCGGTAGGCCGGAACTGGTCGCTGACGTTCAGGTAGTCGCGCTCGTTGCCGAAGGCGAGGGAGCGCTCCAGCGTGAACGGGCTCGCCGGGAAGAAGATCGGCGAGATCGGCGGCGCATGCTCGTGCGCGGTCAGGTCGATCGTCGGGTAGCCGATGATCGCATTCATGTTGGTGTCGGCGGAGGTGAGACTCTTGATCCAGACTCCGCGGGCCGGCAGGGACGAGGTCACCTGCTGGCTCGTGATCGGCAGGATCGGCCGGTAGAGGCCGAACTGGCTCTGCGTCGTGTCGCCCGGTGCCGGGAAGGTGACCGTCGCGCTCTGGGTGCCCCCGGCCATCGGGTCGGGGCTCGTCGTCAGCGGCGTGAAGCTCGGGCTCGAGCCCGCCGTGCTGAAGTGCCAGAACGGCAGCCCGTAGAAGGTCGTCTCCTCCATCACCTTCTGGTCGTAGACGTCGTACGCACCCGCGGTGGCGAAGTACTGCTGAAGAGCGTCCACCCACTCCTCGCCCACCGAGCCGGAGTCGGAGTGGAGGTTCTTGGCGAAGAGCGCGAGCAGGCGCTCCGAGAGCGCGACGGACGCGCTGTCGCCGTAGCCGTAACCGGTGTTCGCGATGTACATCGCCGCCTGGTCGCGCGCATAGAGCTCCGGCCAGTCGAGATACTTGTTCGCGGGAGCCGTCGGCGGGCCGAACGTGTCGGAGATATTGAGGCCGCCGTGGCAGCCCATCGTGAAGAGGATGCGGGCGGCGAGGTTCGCGGTCACCTGACCGGTGTTCCCGAGGTCGCCGGCGCCGTCTGCAGCCTCGAACTCGTACTGGTTGTAGTGCCCGTCCACCGAGATGATCGAGGGCGCACTGCTCGACTGGAGAGCTTTCGAGAGCACGTCGTTCGCGGTCCAGGGGGCCATCGCCTTCCAGCTGATGCCGTTGTCAGATGGCACCACCCCGACGAGGCTGGTTGGCCACGCCGGCTCCAGGAGACCCGACGTCCCGGAGTTCGTCGCCTGGAACGTGAGCCCGTTCGGATTCGCCGTCGTCGGCTGGACGATCGCGCCCGCGTTGTAGTGGGTCGAAGTCTGCCACGGCGCACCTGGGTTGTTGATCGCCGGGACACCTGGGCGGAAGGTGTCGAACGGCGTAGAGAGACCGGTGAAGTTCGAATGAAGGTTGTTTTCGACGGCTTGCGCCCCGTCGGCAAGGAAGTCGTAGCCGGTGACGAGCGCCGTCGTCGGGTTGAGCGTCCCGACCCCGCTCTGCGGCGTGCCGGTGTATCCGGAGCTCTGCAGGTAGCGGCCGATCTGGCCGACGATGTCGCTCGGGGTCTCGACGAGGCGCGAGATCGAGATCTGCGGCAGGAGCAGGTTGCTGCCGAGCCACGGAATGGCCGTGAAGGCTCCGTAGGCGCCGTCGGTGAGGATGTTGTTCTGAGCCGCCGAGGCGTACAGGGCGTTCCCCTTGGTCAGGCCGTTGGTAGTGAACGCGAGGTCGGCCGCCTCGTTCTCTTCCGGCGACAGCGTGACCGGATCCGGGACGTCCGCCATCGGCGTCGCCTCGTCGGACCCCACGAGGACGATGTAGTGGAGGTTCGGCAGCCCGTTCGTCGAGTTGCGGTACGAGGCGACGACGTTGTTGATCGCCGTGACCACGTTGTTGCGCGCGGTCGTGTTGCAGGGAGTTGCGTCCCAGGCGGAATAGGCGCTCCGCACGCCCGCGGCGCCGTCGACGAAGAGAACGGTGCCGGAGACCTCGGAGCGCGCCGCCAGCGTGTTGAGCGAGCTGAGCAGGTTTGCTACCGCGGTGGCTCCGTACATGGCGGTTAGCCGCTGCTTGTCGACGATGAAGAGCGTCTTCGTGGAGGTCGGACGCGAGCCCGGAAGCGTCCCGGGCGTGAAGCTCGAAGGGGCGCCGTTGGGGACCGTCCGCGCCGGGCAGGC
>JBAUAJ010000208.1:0-1615 GCA_049675585.1 Thermoplasmata archaeon | reverse complement strand
GTGCAAGGTGTTCGCATCGGAACTTGCGTTTCATGCGTCGGTCGACGCGATGCAGATCGCGGGTGGAATCGGCTACTCGAAGGAATTCCCATACGAGCAGGCCGTGCGCGATTCGCGCATCAACCTGATCTTCGAGGGAACCAACGAGATCCTGCGCGCGCTGATCGCGCTGAGCGGGCTCCAGCAGCCCGGCGAACAGCTGAAGGCGATCGGCAAGGCGTTTCGCGATCCGCTGCATTCACTCGGCGCAATCGGATCGTTCCTTGGCGGGCGCGTGAAGCGTCAGATCGTGAAGCCGGTTTTTTCGATGGCGCACGAGTCGCTCAAGGCGGAGGCCGAGCAGATCGCGACGGTCGTGCACGACCTCGCCCTTGGAGTCGAGAAGCAGGTGATCGCGCACGGGAAGGAGGTAATCGAACATCAGTTCCAGCAGGAACGGATGGCCAACGCCGCGATTGATGTTTACATGGCGACGGCGGTGCTTTCGCGCGCAACCTGGGCGATTGCGAAAGCCGGCGGCACAGAACAGGCCGGGGCGGACCTCGACAATGCGCGCATTTTCATTCCGATGGCGATGCGCCGGGCGCGCCGGAACGTGCGCGCACTCGAGCGGAATCAGGACGCAAGGCTCAAGGCTCTTGCGGAGCGGGCGCTCGAGAGCGGGTCGCTCACGGTCGCAGTACCGACGGACGGTTAGACGGCTATCAGAGCGTCAACACCGCGGACTTCCACCCGGCGCCGTTCTTGTCCTGCTCGAAAACTTTGTCGAGATCGACGAGGAGGTTGTCGCCCTGGCGCTGCACGCCGAAGCGATCCATCGACCGCGTCGCGCGACCGTCAATGAAAGTTCCGTCCGGTGCATACCTCGAATGATGCTTGGGACACTGGAACTCGTGATCCTTGGCGTTCCAGCGCAGCGCCGTGTTCTGGTGCGGGCAGGCGAGTTCGAACGCGAACACCTGGTTGGCTACGCGCGCAACGATGACTTCCTGCTTCTTGTCGATGTACACGCCGTCGGTCGACGGGAGCGGGTAGGTCGCGAGCTCGTCGGTCAATGCGATCGCGTTCATCAGGTGCACCGGCATCGCACCGGCGGTTGCGCCGATCGCCGCGAGCGCGGCGGCGACGAACGCGGCATCACGAAGAAACTCGCGGCGCCCCTGCAGAGTGCAGGCGCCGCAATCGTCAGGGTGATCTTGCTGTGTCATTGAATCACGAATTGAGAAGGATGACGCCGGCGAGCGTCGTGGAGAGCCAGAGCGTGATGCTCGCAACGGCGCCGAACTTGAAGCGTGGCCACCCGCGATTGCCCGGGGAGGGATCGGCATTCAGCTGCTCTTCCGTGCGCTTGACCAGATAGCCGTTGGCGAGCAACAGCACCACCAACACCATCTTCGTCCAATACACCGGCGAGACGAGAAACGTTCCTACATCGGTCGAGAGCAACACCAGCCCCGACAGCACGGAAACGGTCAGCGCGGTGATGACCGGCCGATGTATCGATGTGAAATCGCGCAGCACTTGTTGTTGCTGGTCGGGACCGTCCTTGAGCGAACGGAGCGCCGCGCGATCCGACGCGAGCGCGAACCCACCGCCGACGAGCAATGCGCCAACG
>JBAUAJ010000207.1:0-1847 GCA_049675585.1 Thermoplasmata archaeon | reverse complement strand
CTCAAAGCCAAGTCCGGCGGCGCAGGCGTTGTGACAACGGGCGGGTTGCTCGGCTCATCCACCGCCAACCTCCCCGTCTTTTCCTTCGATCCGCTGCTCACAAGCTCGGCGATCGTGAACAGTGCGCAAACGCCGGTCAACAATCCGTTCACCTCCGGAACGGGCACGGCGGGGATCACGGATTTGACGACGCATAGCACGCAGTTCAACACACAGTTCACGCAAGGATTCCAGACCGGAACGAATTTTTTCGCCAGTTGGAACAATACGCGGAGCAGTTCGTCTTCGTTTGAAAACTTTTTCAATCCGGCGGTCGAATCGACGCTCACGATCGGATTTTCGCAGCAACTACTGAGCGGGTTCGGACTTTCGGTGAACCGGCGCAACATCTTGATCGCCCAAAACAATCGAAAAATCGCCGATTGGGCCTTCGCGCAGCAAGCCATCACCACCATCACCAACACCATCACCGCTTATTGGGAGCTGGTCTATGCACGCGCAAACGTCAAAATCGAACAACAAGCGGTCACTGTTTCCGGCAGGCTTTACAGCGACAACCAAAAACAGCTGGGGGCGGGCACCATGTCTCCCCTCGATGTCATTACCGCGGAATCGGAACTCGCCACCGATCGGCAGAACCTGATCGTGGCGCAGACGGTGCAGCTACAGGATGAGCAGACTCTCAAAAATGAGATCTCCAAGGATCCGATGGCGGCTAACCTGGTGAACTTGGAAATCATTCCGACAGATCAGCCGACGCAGCCGGCGGTCATAGAGTCGTCTTCCTTCGAAGCTGCCATTCAAGAGGCCTTCGCTAAGCGGCCCGAGCTGCAGCAGCAAGTCTATAACTTGAAGAACGCCGATATCGATATGAAAGCTACACGCGACGCACTTCGGCCGGAGCTCACGCTAAGCGGGGAATACAGTTCCGTGGGGCTTGCTGGAAATTCGCCGATCACCGGCGCGACAGCCGTCGCGAGCAGCGGCATCCCTATCGTTGACGCGAACGGCAATCCAATTACCGTGGACATTGGCGGAGTCGCGACTCCCATTTTTGAGCCGGTAACGAGCACGGCGGTTACAGGCACGACCCAACAGGGCTTCACCGACGCGCAAAGCCAAATCTTTCACAGTCGCTTTCCCACCTACTCCGCTGAATTGACTCTGAACTTGCCCTTGCGCAACCGCTCCGCTCAGGCGGACAGTGCGCGCGCCATCCTCACGGAGCGCGAGGAGCAGGCCACAATAAGGCAGCTCAAGAACGCGGCGATTCTCGACGTCCGCAACACGTACATTGCTTTGACCCAGGATCGCGCGCAGGTCGAGGCTGCGGGCAAGGCTCGCGAATTGGAACAACTGGCCTTCGAGGACGAACAAAAGAAATACCGCCTAGGTGCCTCCACCGTTTACAACGTGATTTTAATGCAGCGCGACCTGATCACGGCGCAAGGCACGGAGCTGCGCGCGCTCGCCAATCTTCAGGAAGCCAAAGCCAATTATGAGCGCGCGTTGGGGCGCACACTGGACGTGAATCATGTCACCATCGCGGACGGCAAATCGGGAGCCGTCGAGCGCGCTACGTTGATCCCCGGAACGCTTCACGGGAAGGTCGTGGGAACGGAAGACCTTTTCGGGGACGGCAGCCGGCGCTGACTTTGAGGCAAGCCCGCGCTCAAAGGGATTCGTGCGCGGGCTTGCCTGCTCCTGGAGCTCTCTCACTTCTCGGTGTCCTTCCCTCACGAAACGACTGAATCTCCCGTCTGATTACCCTGTTGCGAATCAGTGGTCGCTGGACGTCGCCAAATCCTTGTGTTGGCTTTCCGGCTCCATTATCCTCGTTAGGCCTG
>JBAUAJ010000206.1:0-1898 GCA_049675585.1 Thermoplasmata archaeon | reverse complement strand
GTGCACGGTCGCGGGCCGAATGTCGACTGGCTTCTCCGCAATTCCCGGCGGCCAGTCACCGAAGGTCTCACGAATGTTCTTCTCGGTCGCCGCGTCATCGAATCCACCGCTCACGTACAGGTGGGCGCGCGACGCAGAGTAGTTGTCGTCATAGACGTTGCGCACGTGCCCGAGCTTGAGCATCCCGATCGTGGCCGGATACGCGTAGGGATGGCCGAACGGACCGTCGGGGAAAATGATCGCGCGCCACTGCTGGCGCGCGAGATCGCCGGGATCGCGAAGCGTGCTGTCGAGCGTCCGCATCGCGTCGCGCTGTACGCGCCCGAACCCCGCGGTATCGAGGAGGGGGTGCCGTACCAGATCGCCTATCAGCGCAAGAAAGCGCGGCATTCGCACGGCGTCCACTTCGCCCGTGAGAGAGGTCGTCACGGGACCGGCTTGCACGGCGAGTTTCGTTCCGAGCTCCGCGCATTCCGCAACGATCCGCTGAGCCGAACGCGCCACGCTGCCTTGCAGCAACATCTGGGCGGTGAGTGACGCGAGTCCCGGGCCGAACTTCGGCTCGTCGATCTCGCCGGTCGCGAGGACGAGGGCGACGACGACCTTCCGCGCGGTGCCGGTGTGCATCAGTGTCACGCGCATGCCGTTCCGCATCGCAAAGGAGCGTGGTATGGAGACCGGTACGTCGGCCGGAGGCGCCTTGGCCCCGGGCTGGCGAGTCTTCCCCCGCTGCGGCGGCGTCTGCGGGGCGACGCTCGCCACGGTGAGCGCGGTGGCGACCAACGCGACGGTAAGCTTCATGGGATTACGCGGATGAGAATCTTCATTGGTATTGGATGTACAGCGGCGTGGGGAAGAGCTTGAGAATCTCGGCGATCGTCGTGCGTGGATTGTCGTTCCGCGACTTGTAGAACTGCTTCCACCCGACGTATTCGACGGGCTCTGCCTTGATCCACTTGCGGAACGTGCTCCGCTTGAGCTCCGGCGGTCCGAAGCCATCCATGTCCATCACGATCTGCACGCGCGGATCGAGCTTGATCTTTCGGGTGTTCGTGACGCCGTGCTGCGTGAAGCGGTGCACGACGAGCACCTTGGGTGGCAATGAAAATTTCGTCACGAGGTCGGCGAGGAAGGACGACGCGTAGTTGACGTCCGCGGCGTCGAAGGTGCCGACCTTCCTCCCCGGCGGCGTTCCGTCCTTCATCGAGAACTCCGGATCGATTCCGAGGTGAAAGTTCGGCCGCGCGAGGAAGCCCGCGAGGCGCGGCAACTCCTCGTGCAGATTCGAGAGGCCGACCTGTACGTCGAGGAAGACCAACGCATTCCGCCGGGCGGCGAGGGCTGCGACACGCTCGATGAGCGCCGAGTCCATGCGCAAGCGATAACGCCCGTCTTTCCCGGGCGACCCCTGCGCGACAACTGCGATGAGGTGCAATGCCGGTTGAACCGGAGTCGCCGGGTCGGCTTTTGTCCAGGCCGCGACTTCGGCGTCGAGCTTTCGAAGCATTTCGTCCGGGTCGTACTCGCCGAGGACGCCCATCTTCTTGGAGAGGAGGTTGCCGTAGTAGGCGACGATGCGCTTGCCGGGAAGGATCGATCCCGGGAGCGGGTCCGGCACTTTCACGGGCCACTTGGCGTCGAGTATGGAATCCTCGCGCGCCTGCGCCAGGCTGTCGGCGTTGGGCGGAGGCGGTTTTTTCTTCCTGGCCACCGCCGCAGTCGCATGCTTCGGCGGGCGCGCGGCGGAATCCGTGGTTGCCTGCGCAACGAGCGGCGGCGCCGCGAACAGCACGAGAGCGAGCAGAATCTTCCTCACGCGCGGAGACGACCCGCGCGGGCTCGCGGTCACGGTCCTATGATCTCGATGCGGTGGTCTGCGCGCACTGTGAACTGGCCGG
>JBAUAJ010000205.1:0-3678 GCA_049675585.1 Thermoplasmata archaeon | reverse complement strand
CGCCGAACCCGGTTCCCGTGCCGACGCGATCGTCGCCCGGTGGCGCTCCGGGCAGAACGCTTAATCCGGCGCGCCGTTCGTGCGCCGCATGCCGACCCTTCCGGGGAGCCCGGCCGCGGTGGGACGGGCGCTGGTCGGTCCGGCGCTGGGTCTCCGGCGGGGGGAGCATCTGGTCGTCGTCTCCTGGAACCATACGCTCCCGTGGGCGACCGCGGTCGTCGAGGAGGCCCGACGCCTCGGCGCCGTGCCGCTCTTGATCCTCGAGGACGAGGCGACGTTCTGGCGCAGCCTCGAGGTCCCCCGGAGCGTGCGCCATTGGTCGGCGATCCCACCGACCGTCCGTGCCGCGCTGCGTCGGGCCGATGCCCTCGTGCAGTTCCCGGGGCCGGCGGACCGGCCGCGCCTGCATGCCCTCCCTGCGGATCTGCTTTCTCCGTTCCTCCGGCGGGACGACGAGTGGTTCCGCCTGGCGCGGTCGAGCCGGGTGCGCGGCGTCCGATGCCTGCTCGGCTACGCCTCCGACCCGCAGGCCGAGCACTGGGGGGTTCCCGGCGCGCTCTGGCGCAGCCGCCTGATCCGCGGAATCGGCTCGGCGGAGCTCGACGCGATCGGGCGGGACGGCCGTCGGGTCGCGCGTCAGCTTCGCTCCGGCCACCGGGTGGTCGTCCGAGCGGCGAACGGGACCGAGATCCGATTGCGCTTGCGCGGACGGACCCCGTGGATCGACGACGGCCGCGTCGACGCGGAAGATCGCCGCCAGGGCCGCTGGATCGCGACCGCGCCGGCGGGCTCCGTCGTCGTGGCGGTCGATGAGGAATCGACGGAAGGGACCGCCGTCGCGAACCGACCGAGCTACCTATCGAGCGGCCGGGTGGACGGGGCGCAGTGGGAGATCGAGGGAGGCCGTCTCCGCAACTACTGGTACTCGGAGGGCGGGGAGGCGTTCGAGTCCGAGTTCGCGACCGCCCCGAGTGGTCGGGAGACCGTATCGCTCCTCGGGATCGGCCTCAACCCCGCGGTCGCCGCGGGCGTCCCGCAAGCCGAAGATCTCGAGGCCGGCACGGTGACGCTCGCGGTCGGGGGCAATTCGCTCTACGGCGGCCGGAACCGATGCCGATTCCTCTCGTGGATCACCGTCGGCGAGGCGACGGTCTCCGTCGACGATCTTCCGCTCTGTGACCGCGGCAAGTTTCTCTGAGCCGCGCCGCCGTCGCCTCGGGCGCGCCTTCTTCGACCGGCCGACGATCGCGGTCGCCCGGGACCTGCTCGGAGCCGAGCTGTCGGTCGCGGCGGCCGGAGGACGACGCTCGGTCCGGCTCGTGGAGACCGAGGCGTACGTCGCGCACGACCCCGCGAGCCATACGTTCCGGGGGCCGACCCCCCGCAATCGGTCGATGTTCGCCGCGCCGGGTACGCTGTACGTCTATCGGATCCACCAAGTGGTCTGCGCGAACCTCGTCACCCGACCGGGCGAGGCCGTGCTGCTGCGCGCCGGAGCCCCGACCGGTTCCGGGATTGAAAACCCGTCGGGCCCGGGGCGGCTCTGCCGCGCGCTCGGGATCACGCTCGCGGACGACGGGACGGACGTGACCCAGAGCCGGCGCATCTCGGTCGACGGAGCACGCCCGCGGACCGCGCCAATCGAGTCGGGTCCGCGGGTCGGGATCCGCCGGGCGGTCGCCCGACGACTGCGCTTCGCGATCCGAAACGATCCGTGGGTCTCGCGTCCCGCCGTGCGGCGCCGGGCGCCGTTCAGCGCAGCTTCGCCCACTCGTAGCCGCGACGACGGGCGGTCGTCCCGAACCCGCAGGAGGCGCAGGCGTTCTTCTGGCGATGGTAGGAGTGCCGCCCGCACCGGCGGCAGATGATGTGGACGATCTTGCCCCCCCGCCGGGCCGGTGTTCCCTTTCCCATGCGACCGACCCCTCCCTACGGCGAGATGTAGACGATCGAATCGCCGCGCACGAGCGTCGCCCCCGTCTTCGGGGTGACGACGTCCTTCACGACCTCTTCGGCGGAGGAGAGGACGAGGTTGAGATGCTGGTCGTAGGCGTCGAGCGTCCCGCGGAACGACCGGCCGCCCCGCATCTCCACCAGGACCCGCTTGTGCAAGCTCTGCTGGAGCACGTCGAGCGGCTTCATCGGAAAGGGGTCCCGGCAGACAGGGCGGTCTTCTTAACGATTGCCCGCGCGGCCCTCAGGGCGGCCGTCCCTCGACCGGGAAGCGGGCGAGCAGGTCGAGGACTCGGAGGGCCGGGCCCTCTCCGGCCCGCAGCGGACGCGCCGCCCGCGCGGTCCGTCGGAGACCTGCAACGACCGCCGCGACGGGTCGATCCCCCGAGAGCCGTCGGACCCGCCGGGGGACCACGGTCGGGAGCCCCTCGGCGAAGAATCGAGATTCGAATCGTCCGACGCGTTCGTGCCGGTCCGCGAGTTGGGGGGGATGCCGCACGGGGTCGGCGATGGCCCTCCGCCGCCGTTCGGTCTCCTCCGTGGCCAGCCAGATCGTGAGGTCGGGGAGTCCCCAGCGGCCGGAGCGCGCGAGCGCCCGGGCGCGGGTGACGACGTCGCGCTTCAGCGACGCCGGCGCCGCTCCCATCTCGACGAGCCCCGCGCTGTAGGTGATCGGTCCGAGGAATCCGGTATCGGCGATCACCGTCCGCCCCTCGGCGACGAGGGCGCGGGCCGCCTGCCAGCGCCGTCCCTCTTCGTCGAGCAAGATCCGCTCGACGCGCGCGAGCGCCGCCGGAGCGGTCACGTCGATGCGGGGTCGCGGGTCGAGGCGATCGTACGCTTCGGCGAGCGCCACCCAGCCGAACAAAGGCGCCGCGCGGGCGACGAGGGTGCTCTTTCCGGAACCGGAGATCCCTTCCACCGCGATCAAAAGGGGACGGGCGGGCATGGGAGTGCCGCCGGAGCTACCGCGGGGCGGTGGAAAGGGATGCCGCCCGCCCGGTCCGCTTTTGGCGGCGGCCGCCCTGCCGGGGCGTGACCGACCCTCCGGGGACCGCGCATCGGTTCGGGGCGCGCGTGCTCGAGTGGGAGTCGCTCTCCGAGGTCGCCCGGGAGCTCGAGGCGACCGACAGCGATCCCGAGGGCGTCGGGATCATGACCCGCAAGGGCCGGGTCTACCCGGTCCGCCTCGACGCGGTGCCCCTCAAGGCCGCGCCGATCCTGAAGCAGGAGATGCTGTCGGTCGGCGGCGACGCAGCCCACGCGCGCGGGGTCGCCGACCATTCCGTCGCGTCCTCCCCGGTCGTCCTGCTCGGGACCTGGGGCCAGTACCGGTATCTCCTGCCGAAGCTGCGCCGCCAGCCGTTCGGGCTGCGCGGCCTCGCCGACGAGGTGGACGCCGCGCTGCGCGCGTTCACGTTCACCGGACACCGCACGGTCCCCGGGGCGCACCGCCCGCTCGAGCTGGGCGGTCGAACCTGCGTGATGGGGGTGCTGAACGTGACGCCGGATTCGTTCTCCGACGGAGGTCGCTACCTCGACCCGACGGTCGCCGCCGCTCGAGCCGAGGCGATGGTCTCGGAAGGAGCCGGGATCGTCGATGTCGGTGCGGAGTCGACGCGCCCCGGCGCGGCTCCGGTGAGCCCGGACGCCGAATGGGCTCGACTCGGCCCCGTGCTCGCCCGGCTCGCGGGCCGCCTCACGGTCCCGATCTCGGTCGACACG
>JBAUAJ010000204.1:0-17630 GCA_049675585.1 Thermoplasmata archaeon | reverse complement strand
CCCGCACGCCGCGACGTCGGTGCCGCTCGGGCGGCGGCCGCGGGCGTTCGTCGTCGGCGCCGAGCCGGGGAGCTCCTTGTCGGCCTTTCAGCCGGAGGACGAGGGGCTCCTTCACGGGGTTCGCCAGGACGAGGACGTACTGTCCGGGCGTCTTCGGTTCGAACAGGATACGAGCGCGACCGGAGAGACGCATCCGCTGGACGAACGGACCGCCGCGATGTCCGATCATCACGACGAACGACCGGCCCGGACCCGGATTCTGAAGCTCCACATCGATCTCGCACGACGGACGGTCGAGCTCCATTTCGAGGCGCACCGTGGAGACGGGCTCCACGATGAGGAACCGCGGAAGGCTCCCGAGACCTGCGCCCACGACAGAATGAAGGGGGCCCGGATGAGAAATACCCCACCGTCCAGTCGCTTTCCGCCGGGAAGGTTAAATCGGCCCCTCGGCTCGCCGCCGCAATGGCAGCGAAGCGGACCGCCCAGGCCGTCTGGGAAGGGGATCTATTGCACGGACACGGCCGTGTAAAGGGAACGAGCGGCGCCTTGGGCGAGGTCGGCGTCTCCTGGTCGGCCCGGACCGAGAGTCCGGGGGGGAAGTCGAGTCCGGAGGAACTGCTCGCCGCTGCGCATGCGAGCTGCTTCTCTATGGCGCTCTCGGCCGGCCTCGGACGGATGCAGAAGCCCCCCACGCGACTCACGGTCGAAGCGACCGCCACGTTCGACAAGGTCGGCGACGGCTGGAAGGTCACCACGATGGAACTGAACGTCAGCGGCCAAGTCGCCGGGATCTCCGCGGCGGAGTTCGAAGCCGCCGCGAAGGCGGCGGGCGAAGGCTGCCCGATCTCGGGGGCATTGAAGGGCAACGTCGCCGTGTCGGTGCACGCGAAGCTCGAGTGAGCCGCGCGCCCTGCGGCCTACCCGGAGCGATCCGGAGTAGGGACCACATCGGCGAAGACGAATCCGTCCCGGTCCACGACCTCTCCGGTGCACACGGGGAGCGGGCGGGGCCAGCTGGGGGAGGCCGTGACGCAAGTGTGGAACTCGCCATTCTCGCCGCACGGGTCGACGGCCGGTGGAAGATCGGCCACGAACGATCGGTCGAATTCCCGACCGGCGAACGACCGTGGGAGGACCCGCGGATCGACCGTGACGACCGTGGCCCGCAGGCCGCCGGCGATCATCTCGGCGGCCAGCGCGCGAGTGTCCCGACACCACAGTGGGAACTCCGGCTCGACTCCGGTGCCCCGCAGTCGATCCTCTCGGTAGCGGCGAATATCCTCGAGATACAGGTCGCCGAAGACGATCCGTTCCACGCTCTGAGATCTCAGACGAGCCACGGCGGCCGCCATCGCGCGCTCGTAGACTTCGTTCGGGCACGGATTCGGTATCTCGACCGGATAGACCGGCAACCCCACGGCGGCCGCTTGGAGTTCGAGCACCTCTCGACGAACGCCGTGCATTGACACCCGATTGAAGCCCTTCGTGATCGTCGTGAGCAACCCCACCACTTCGAACGCACCCGTCCGTCGGATCTCCTCGGTGGCCCAGGCGGAGTCCTTCCCTGTGCTCCACGAAACGACCGCCCTCGGACGGTCCGCCCGTCGGCCGGGGACGGTGGCCGGCGCGCCGCTCGCGGTCAGAACTCTCCGAGGCTCCGCTGCACGCGCTTGCGAGATCCCTCGGGGGCGGGCGGCGGACTGGGGGGCTCGTCGACGGGTTCGTCGGACGCCGCCCCATCCCCCTCCGCCGACCCTTGCAGCTCCGGATTGTCCGGAGAGACCCCGTAGAGGAGCGCCGCTTCTTCTGAGGTGAGCTCGAGCTCCCGAGCAATGGCCCGCCGGAGGTCAGTCTCGCGCGCGCTGCTCGGTCGCCCCCGGGGCACGTACGATAATCCTTCGATCTCGGAGAGGAGCCCGGATCGCACCTTCCCCACGGAGACATGGAATCGGGACCCGATCTTTCCCGCGAGCGAGTCGCGCGTCTCCCGTGCGCTCCGGGTGCTCCCCATCTGCCCGAGGAACTGGGGGAACATCGCCTCTCCGGCTCCCGTGACCGGCCGATCGCGGATCGCGAGGCCGACGCCGCCCGTCAGCAGCTCCGAAGCGTAACTCCAGAGCCCATAGACCCGGGCGCGCCGTGCCCGCATCAGGAACAGTTCGGCGACCGCGAGCGTTCGGAATGCCTCCGCGCGATGCGCGGGGTCCGGAGCGAAGTGGAGGATGTTCTCCTCGACCCATGGCAAGAGATCGTCCGGAGGGGCGTCCACTCGTTCGCGGACCTCCCCCCCTCGGTAGAACCGGGCGCTGGAGAGCGCCTCCGATACCAGGCCGGCGAAGTCCGCCGTCCGGTCGCGGCTTCCGAGCACCTCTAGCTGGGCCGGGCCTGCCGGGAGCGGCGAGATGGCATCCAGGTCGTTCAGCGCCGCACGGACGTCACCGTGCGCGCGCGCCACGATCGCCGGGATCGCGGCGGAGTCGATGTCGAACCCCTCCGATCGCACGATCTTGGTAAGACGGGCGGTGAGCTCCTCCGGGCCGATCGGATCGAATCGAATGCGCAGGGCGGCCGTTCGGAAGACGGCCGAGTATCGATTGAGCGTCCGATCCTCGTTGACGGTGAGGATCATCGGTTGGTGCGTGCTCCGGACCAGCCGGGCGATCGCGCCCAGTCCACCCCGGTCGGACGTGTCGACCGGTCTCCCGCTCGAGCGCCAGTCGTCCAGATCCCGCCGCGCCGAGGCGAGGCGACCCCACGCAAAATTTCCGGGGGATCGCGGCACCGCGTTCCAGTCGGCGAACGGTTTCGTCTTGGCGGCCGTGCCGAGTCCCCACGCGGCGTTGAGCGCGTCGATCGACCCGTATCGCCCGCGCAGGAACTCTCGCAGGACCATCGGCTCGACGACCGTACGGCTCGGCTCGGAGATCCGTCCGGTAAGGCAGTCGGCCTCGTCGAGCAGGATGAGCGCGCGGTGGGGTGTCCCGCTTCCGGTGATCTCCCCGAGCGAGTGCGAGACCGACGCGCGCCCGGCCACGCGCTCGATCGCGCTCTGATTCCGCGCGTCGGAGGCGTTCATCTCGACCAAGCTCCAGCCCATCTCCGCCGCGAGCGCCACCGCCGCGGTGGTCTTGCCGACGCCCGGCGGCCCGGAGAGGATCGCGGCCCGGCGCGCGGGCGGGGTGCCGCTCTTCCACCGCTCGGCCCAGCCGCGGAGCTCCGTTCTCGCTTTCGAATTCCCGATGATCTGGTCGAGCCGATTCGGCCGGAGCCGCTCCGACAACGGGAGGGCCGAGCCAGCGTTCGGGGGCATCGGGAGCACGATGCGCGACCTCGGATAATACGAGACCGGAAGGGTTCTCTAGCTCGGCGCGCTGGCAGCGGCCGGAGCCTGCCGTTCCGATGCCCCGAGATCTCGTTCCGCAACGGTCCTCGCCGAGCGGACGCTACTCGGTCTCGGCGATCTCGCTCGCACTCCCCCGATCCAGCCCGGTATCTCCCTCGTGGGCGTCGATCGCCGTGCCTTCCCTCCGCCGAGCACGGGCCCTCGGGGTGACCTCGTTCGTTCTCGGGGGGAGCGAACGACCGGGGATCGCGGAGGAGGCGTTCATGCAGGCGTTCCCGGACCGAGATCCCGACCTGGTCGTGATCGTCCGCGTCGGGGGAGCGTCGACCGCCCGCCCGCGCGACGGTCCTCCGGAGCGCTCGCCACCGCCGGAGCTCCCCCGGACGGATGCGGCGATCCAGCGACTGTCGGCCCGATACCGAGTTCTCGTCGATTGGGATCCACCCTCCGAGGATTCCCGGCGGCCTGCCGACTCGATCGACGAGCTCGAGGACCTGCGCACGAGCGGGCGCCTGCTCGACCTCGCCGTTCGGCTTCGACCGGGCGACGACGCCGACGTTCGGTCGGAGCACACCTTGCGGTCGGGACCTCTCTCGCTGCTCGACGTCAACGCGGCGAACGCGGTGCGCCGCGGAACCCCGCCCTCGGGGTTCGCGTTCATCGCGCGGGACGTCTTCGCCCAGGGAGCGCTGGACGGCTCGTGGATCGATTCGGCCGGACCGCTCCGGGGCCCCGCCACGCCCCCGCCCGACATGGCCGAGCTCCACGCGCGCCTCGATCCGATCCTCCGACTCGGATTTTTGACCCAGGCCCGGTCTCGCACCCTCGCCCAGGCCGCCCTCGAATTCGTCCTCCGGTGGCGTTGGGTGCTCACCGCGGTGGTGCCCCTGCCGGCCCCGGACCGACTTGCGCCGCTCCTCCGGCCCGTTCCCGATATCGGCTTTTCCGAAGAGGAGCTGGCCCGTCTCGGCGTCGCGGCGGTCGAGCCGAAGGATCCGCGCGCCGGCTCGAGCTGAAATATCCCCTCCCGGTCATCCGTACGTGCGGTCGGTCGGTGAAACCGCGCCGGACTTCTCCGCGCCCACGTCGCGCGGGGATCTCCTCCGTTTCGACTCTTACCGGGGACGGCCCGTCGTGCTCTACTTCTATCCCAAGAGCGGAACGGCGGGGTGCACTCTCGAAGCGAACGAGTTCGCCCGCCAATACCCCGCCTTCGAGCGCGCGGGGGTGGCGATCGTCGGTGTCAGCGTTGATTCCGTCGAATCGCAGCACCGATTCTCGGAGGCGTGCCGACTTCCGTTCCCCCTGGTCGCCGATCCGGATCGGGAGATCGCCCGCCGGTACGGCACGCTCGGGCTGTTCGGAGTGTCGAAGCGCGTGACGTTCTGGATCGGTCCCGACGGACGCATCGAAGAGGTGCTTTCCGGAATGCTGCCCGCCCCGCATGTTCGATGGGCTCTGGAACGGCTCTCCCGAATGGCATCTCCGGCCCCCCCCTCGCTCCCTCCGAAATGATCCGTCTCCCTCGGGGCTAAGTACGGCGCCCCGCCGCCGTTTCCGCGTCCGCGAGGTTTATACAACTCCGCTTGTCCGGTCGGTACCAGGGGAGGGCTGCCGGTGAAACTCAGCTTCCTCGGCACGGGGGCCGGCAACTTCCGGGGGAGCCGCCGCCACCCGTCCGGGGCGATCGTCGAGGGTCTCCTCTTCGACTGCGGGGCCGGTGCCACCGGACGTCTGCACGACCTCCACCGTTTCGACGAGGTGGATGCGGTGCTCATCTCTCATCTGCACACCGACCACGTCGCCGGGCTGTTCGACTTCCTGCTCCACACCTTCCTCAACCACCGGAGTCGCCCGCTCACGATCGTCTCCCCGCCGGGGCTCTCCCCGATCTTGCGGGCGTTCGTGGCAGCCGAGGCGACCGTTCGGGACCCGGCCGAGCTGTACGACCTGCGCCTGATCGAACATCTCCAACCCGAGGTGACGATCGGATCCTGGACGGTGCGGGGGGTCCTGCTCGACCACACCGTACCCAATCTCGGCTACCTGGCCCGGTCGGAGAACCTTTCGATCTTCTACACCGGCGACACTCGGGAACCGGGGACGGCGCACGACCTGCGGGCGGACTGCCTCGTCCACGAAGCGACCTTCGCCGATGAGGATCGCGAACTCGCCCGGAGATTCGGCCATAGCACCGGCGCCGAGGCGGCGGCCTCGGCCGTGCGAATGCACGCCCGGCGGCTGTTCTTGACGCACCTCAGCGACTCCCCGGGGCTCGAGGACCGTATCGGTCAAGAGAGTCGGCAACGATTCCCGGATTCCGTGGTCGCGAACGACGGTGAGTCGTTCGACCTCTGAAGTCGGCCCCGCCCGCACCCCCCCGGGTGCGGACTACGACGTCGGTACGAGGGCGGGTTCCTCTTCGAGGATCTCGGGGCGTGCGAGCAGCGCGGTGGCGAGCAGGATCACGGCGACCAGCAATCCGGCGATGACGCCCGTCGGGACTCGGGTGGACGGGAGAAGGAAGGCGCTCACCCACGCGACCCCGAACGCCAGGCCGGCGACGCCGATCGCGGGGATCGCGCGCCGCATCCCACCGGAGAGTCGCTCGGGGTCGTCCGCGAGCCAGAGGAGGAGCGCGAGGACGACGAGGCCCCCGGCGGCTCCCGCCACCGGACTATCCGGGGCGGTGACCGCGAGCACCCCGAGGACCAGTAGGACCACCAGCGCCGCGGAATCCGTGCGACGCCCTCCCGAGAAGAGGCGCAGCAGGATCGCCGTGGCTCCCCCCGAACCGCCGACGATGATCGCGACGATCCACGGGAGGGTGGTCGTCAGGGCGAACGCCTCGATCGCGACGAGCAGCACTCCGGCCGAGAGGCCGACTCCGGTCGAGGAGATGGTCCGGGGGGCCGGCGCGGCCATCTAGGCCCTCCCGGGGACCGGTCGTTGGAGGCGCTGGCCGAGATCCCCCAGGGAGGAGAGATCCTCCCAGTCGACGACAGTGGCGAACACGCGCGTCGCCGAGAGGCGCATCCTCCGCTCGAGGTGCCCGAGGCGGGTCGCCAGGGCGTCCTCCCGCTCCGAAAGGCTGGACCGCCGGGCCAGCAACGCGCGCCACGAGGGGTTCAGCACCACGACCGGGAACCCCCGGCGACGCAGGTAGACCACGAGGTCGCACGCCGCATCTCCTCCCAGGCTCGAGATCAGCAGTGTGGTGACCCCGGGAGGGAAGTACCGTCGGAACGATACGGCGCAGCGTTCGGAAGGGCCCTCGACCGGGCTGCGGCGAGTCCCCCGGATCGCTTGCCGGATGCGGACCCCCTGCGTCCGGCCGCTCGAGAGCGGGGTGGCGGCCACGAACTCGCCGAACGTGGCGTAGCCTACCCGCGCCTTCTGGCGGAGGAACGAACCCGCGATGCCGGTCGCCGCCGCGCGGGCGACCCCGAGGAATCGCTCGTCGACCTCGGCGCCGAGGACGGTGGGCCGGCGATCGATCAGGATGATCAGGTCCCCGGTGCGCTCGATCTCGAATTCGTTCGCCAGCCAACGGCCGCTGCGGGCGCTCGCCCGCCAGTTGATCCGGCGCGGAGGTTCGTTCCACGACGCATTGCGGATGCCGAAGAACTCACCGGCCGAGCCGACGTAACGGGTCTGGGTCTTTCCCGGCAGCAACCGGGTGCGCTCGAGACGCAGCGCCCCGAGGCGGAACAGATCGAGCGGATACCGCTCGACCTGCAGGGAGGAGCGAGGACCGTCGGCGGGGCGCTCCACGAGGCCGATCGGGTCGCGCCAGAGTATCTTCGGCGGGGGGATCTTCTGGATCGTGGGGCGCGGAGAGCGCCACTTGAGCTCAAACCGGATCCTCCCGGGGAACCACTCGACCCGCGCCGGCGCTTCTTCCGTGAGGTCCGCCGGAACCTCGAATGTCACCATCAGATCGTTCGTGGACGACGGCGGGGCGCCGCGGATCTCCCCCCGGATGCGGATCGCACCGGAATCGCCGGACGACTGCCAGGCGAGCGCGGCCCTCGGCGCGGGCCGGGGGCCGGCGAGCGCGGCGGCGACCGGTGCGATGAGCAGGGGCACCGCGATCAGGATCATCACCGGATCCCGTGCGGCGATTGCCAGGACGAGGAACGCGGCGCCGGCGCCCGCGAGAAGGTAGCCGCGCGTTCGCCATCGGAACCGGTGCTCGGCGGGAAGGGCGGCGCTCACGAGAGCGCCTCGAGTTGAGCGATGCGCGATTCGATGTAGCGGAGAAACTCGTCACGCGGAAGCGTCCGAAGGATCGTGAGTTCGCGCGCCGATCGTGCGGGGAGCGAGGGGTGCGCCAGCGCTCGATCGATCCGGTCGAGCAGCAGCACGATCGCCTCTTGGCCCATCGTTCCACCGTGGAACCAGGATTCGCTTCCACCACCGGACGCGCTCAGGTCGGCGGCCGGCGCGGGCGTCGGGATCGGCTCTCGAGCGCGCACCGCATCCCAGAGCGCGAGGGCCGCAGCGAACACCGCGCACGTCGCGGCCGGGATCGCGATCGATTGGTTCGTGTCGGCGGCGAGCGCGACCAGCGTCGCGAGCGCCGCGACGACGGGGAATCCCCAGCGGAACGGGACCTTCATCCGATGGCGTGGGCCGCTCGAAGGTCGTACTCCGCGATCCGCAGGGAGGTCTGGGCGACTCGGACAGAGTCGCTACCGAGGGGATGGGAGGAGTAGCACGCCTCCTCGAACAGACGGGTCAGGTGCCCGGCGACCTCGGCTCGGACGCCGAGCGGGATCAGGTGGACGCTCCGGATCTCCTCGGGGGTCCGAGAGGTCGGAATGTCGACCCGCGGCTCGAGGCGTCGAATCAACTGTTGGTAGAGCTGAACGATCACCCCGCGGGGGTCCGATGGATTTGCCGCTAGATTTTTCGCGGCCTCCGAAAACACCTGGGCGGCGGCGGCCCCGACGGGGGAGCGGGGCGGGGGCGCGTCGGGCGGGAGCCTGCGGTGACCCCACCGCGAGGAGAGCTCCGGGACGACCAGCGCTCCGATGAACAGTAATCCGCCCACGGCCGCGGCGTAAACGGGCCAGGCCGCGTAGGGTGGTGGGGTGCTGACCGCCGAGGTAGCCGCCGTCCCGTTGGACTTGCCGGAGCCGCCCTTCCCTCCAGAGCCGGAGGAGCCGGAGCCGTTCGTGTGTCCTCCCGAGGAACCGTTGCCGGACCCTTTGCCCCCCGACCCATTTCCCGTGCCATTGGTCCCGTTCCCCGAGCCCGACCCCGTGCCGTTCTTCCCGGTCCCGTTCGAGCCGGAGGTTCCGCTGCCCGTCCCCGTATTGCTGCCGTTCCCACCGGTCCCACCCGTGCCACCGGTTCCGCCGTGGGCGTGCCCTCCGGTTCCACCGTCTCCCGAGAGGTTCCCGTACTCCGAGTAGGCGCGATCCGGCGGCAGGTGAAGGATCCAGACCACGCCGAGCAGAAGGATCGCGACGACCACGATCGCGGTGAGAGCCCCCCGGGCGGTGATCGCCGTCCCCCCCGAGGAGATCAGGGACCAGGCGACCACGGCGATGAGCGCCACGACGGGGAGGACAAGGATGATGTCGAGCGTGAGGGTGGGCGGAAGCGCCGTGCCCACGGCCGTCGCATGAGCGCTGGAGGTCGGTACTCCCACCCCGAGGAGCGCCGCCGCGGACCCGCCGATGGCGGCGAGCGCGCCGATAATCAGGAGTGTCGGTGAGAATCCTCGAATTCGGGCCATTCCCGGGGCCCCCTAGGTACCTATCTCGCCACCCATTATCTGCCTTCCGGCGCGCCCGTGGGTCCGCCTGACGCGGCCCGCGTGCAGAATCAGGCCCGATTCCACCGGTAATCCGGAGCGTACGGAGATGGTCAGGGGCGAGAGCGGCTCTCGCAGTAGGGAATGCATTACGCTATCGACCTGGGCTCTGCTCGGTGCCGGCAGGTATAAGGGGCCCGAGAATCTCCGACCTCTGAACCCGCGGTTCTGAGTCGCGCAGGAAATCTTCCATGGAAGGAAAGATCACGGTGATCACGATCGTGGTGACGGACCAGACCCGGTCGCTCGAATTCTTCACCGAGCAGGCGGGATTCGAGAAGCGGACGGATATCACACCGCCGGGCGGATCGCGGTGGGTCTCGGTAGGACTCAGGGGAGACGGGGTGGAGATCGCGCTGTGGCCGGTCAGCGGGGCCGTCGACCCCTCCCAGAAGGAGTTGTCGAGGAACTGGTCTCCCGCGAAGGCTCCGCCGATCGTCCTGAAGGTGGTGGATTGTCGAAGGGCCTACCAGGAGATGAGCGCGCGCGGAGTCGAGTTCATTCTGGCCCCCGAAGATCACCCGTGGGGGACCGTAGCGACCTTCAAGGATCTGGACGGAAACCTGTTCTCGATGAGCCAGCCTCCGTCCGCCTGGCCGAAGGCGTAGGAATCGACCCGCCCCCTTTCCCATGGGCGACCCGGGCGGATCGGGATTCGGCGAGACACTGGAAAGTACCCCACCCGGACCTCGGAGTTCGCGGCGCTCCGCCGCAAGCTGTCCGCCGCCGATGGGCGCGGCGGCTGAGGACGCAGTGCCGGCACCCGAGGGTGGAAGCTGCGTGGATTCTACGGCGCTGCCCACGGTCCTGCCCGATGGACCTTCTCGGGTCCTCCCGGCGCAGCGCTCACCTCCTCGAAAGGAGACGCGTCGGGATTGGTTGGAATAACTCCTTTCATTAGACTAAAGCACTTACTTTATTAAGTAGCCACTTTATTACACTGCCATGGACGCCTTCTCGGTCCTGGCCGAACCGCGCCGGCGCAAGGTCGTAGAGATTCTCGCGCACCGGGGCAAGCTGAGCGCGTCCCAGATCTGCGACGAGTTCGACGTGACTCCGCAGGCGATATCCCAACACCTCAGAGTCCTTCGGGAGGCGAACGTGATTCAGATGGAGAAGATCGCCCAGCGAAGGCTGTACACGTTCAATCCGAGGTCATTGAACCAGATCCGAGGTTGGGCGGCCGACATGGCGAAGATGTGGAACCACCGGCTCGATCGACTGGGCGAGGCACTGAAGGAGGAAGCAGCATGAACCAACCGTGGCAGAAGGAATCAGTGGACGGAGAGCGAAGCGCCGTGAAGATCACTAGGGAGTTCGACTTCCCCCGGGAACTGGTCTTCACCATGTTGACCGACCCCAAGAAAGCGGTGAAGGTCTGGGGCCCCGAGGGCGCCGAAAAACTCGTATTCGAGTTGGATCCAAGGCCCGGAGGTGCGATTACAATTGTTGACCGTTGGGAAGGGAAAACCGCCAAGACGTCGGGGACCATCACGGAGTTTGTCGTTCCAGAACTCCTCGCCTTCCGAAGTTCCACGATAGCCCCGGAGGGAACCGCTCCATGGGTGGCGCTGCAAACGGTGACCCTCGAGGAGCTCAGCCCCCGAAGGACGCGAGTGACGATCTCGGTGAAAATCCTCGAGACCGGGTCGTTCCCGGGAGGCGTTGAGTCCCTCGAAGAGGGATTCCAAGGAGGATGGGGACAGACCCTCCACATGTTGCAAAGGGAACTTCGCTAGGTCGTTCGAAGCTGTTCAGGCGGGGGCGGAAAATCATCACTCCCGACGGACTCCACTACCGTCCGAGCAGAAATGGTAGGAGATTGACCGGCGTATGGGCCTCGCCTCGGCCCCCTCCCTCCACCACGTAGCCGATTGGGGAGGTGCGTCGAACCTGCTCGGGCAGCCGCCAGAGGGCTTTTCCGATTAGTTCGATTCCTTCGATCTCGCCCTTCGATGGGTTCCCGTACACAATACCCCATGTAGAAAAAGGTCGATTTGAGAGCGGAGCCGCCGGACCTCCTCAAACTGCCGGTTTCGGCAGCTCTCCTCCCAACCCTCAAGATGCACCCCGCTATCCTGCTCCACAGACGTTGAGCCATGAGCAAAGGCGTACTCATCAGTGAGGCCAACCTCAAACGGTTCCCGCCAGCAATCGTCGTAGGCATCACTCGAGGCAGCGAATCCTCAAGCTTTGAGGCTGCTCGAGAAGCGCTCTCAATTGGTGGCTACCAAGTGGGTATTGAGAAGTGGCCGGTTCTCCCGGTCACATACCACTTCATCGACGCCTCTACTCCGGAAGGCAAGGTCATCGCAGAGCAGAATCTTGCCCTTGACCGGTCTGCAACTCACCGCAGCCTCGCCATCGAGGCTTCCTTACTCCTCATCGGCCTCTGTGTGGGAGGAGTCCTCACGCTGGTTTCTCGGAATTGGGCGTGGCTACAGTACCTCGGGATCATCGGCGGTTTTTGGGCATTCGTCACCTATGCGGCGTGGGGTCCTGCGTACACGAGCGACGTTGCAGTCGCCTGGATCCAAGTCCCTGCTGAGGTGGCGGGATTACCTACGACGACCACCGAGTTGCCCATCCAGCATGCAGTACGTTGGTACTTCGGTCGGGTCCGCTCCCGTGTGCGCTCTGGGAAGCTAGGATCATTCCGGAGCTTCAGTCGGGTGGAATCCCCTACCTCGACGAGGGAAGTGGGCGAGGCAATCGTAACTCGATTCCGCGAGCAGGTTTCTACGCCGCATCGATACTCATCCCGGGAGCTTCACCATCTCACCCGGGCGAGGGAGGATCGCGAGTGACATGCGGTGGGTGAGGCGAGCCGAGCGACGCCTGTTTAGAGAACCCACCCCCTTCGTGAGGGACGGGCTCTTGCCCGGGACTCCCGGCGGCCGCTAGAGAAGCTGGCGGAATAGTCCGAGGCTCAGGGCGCGGCTTACACCCCCGGCCCGCCGAGTTGATCCGGGCGCCGATATTCCACCTCTCGCACCGAACGAGAAGCTACACGTTGCGGCGGATGTCGTCGAGGATGTCGACGACGTCATCCCGCCGTGCGAGGAACGCGATGTACTCCTCGTCTAGTTCTGGACCGTAGTCGTCGAGGAGCACCGCCACCTGTTTCACGACCTGCGTCCGCCAAGCCTTGCTCATCGACCAGTGCTTCAGCTCGGCTAGGCGCTTGATGAGCATGTCCTCCACGCACGCCACCCGGATCGGCCCGTAGGGGGTATCGATCATCTTCGCACGTCGGCGGCTGCCCCGGAACGCTCCGACCAGGTCGACGTCCATGCCCAGATCTTCTCTTCGCCACACCCGACCCTTCCGTCGCACGAACCCCCACGACTCGACCTCTTGGGCAGCCCCCGCACGAGGTGCGGAGATGTCTACGTCGAGCGATGGCTCCAAGCTCGGTGCGTGAAGATAGATGGCAGATCCGCCGGTGATAATGGGCTCCGCTCCGGTGGCCTCCCCGAGCAGCGCGCCGAGGTACTGGATTCGGTCGGCTTCGGACCGAGCCGAGGCCATCGCCCGGTCGAACATCTCCTTCGTGACTCGCATCTATCGACGCTTCCGGGAGACCCGGGCCGGCCGGCCGACGAACTCTCCCTTCCCCGCGGGCCGCTCAATCTCGGCGGCATACCGAGCTGCGACCGAGGGGTTCGGATTGTACTTCGCCGGGTTGAACCACGACTCGGATCGGAGGGCCGCGGCCAGCCTCCGTTCCTTCTCTGCGCGGGGGGTCGCGCTCGCCGCTAGATCCCTCGACCATGCGATGCGAATCTTCTTCCGAAGATAGAGCGCCATGTCCGCGTCGAGGAGAGTCCAGGTCGAAGTGCCCTTCCGGCTTCTCCGTTCCCCCACGACCCCGACAGTCAGGAGTCGGCGGAGCTCGCGGTAGACCTTCGTCCTCGGGATGCCGGCGAGCCGGGCGACCCGGTAGGCCGTCATCGGCCGGTAGGCGTTCGCCAGCGGGGCGAGCGTGCGGACCCGGTTCGCGCTGCCCAGCAACGCGGCTAATCGCGGGTCGACCGCAAGTGGGGGACGGGACATCATCGTTGTAACGACAACCTCCGAGGATATAAGTCCCCCTTCGGGAGACTATTTACCTCTGAACAGGTACCGAAAGCGTCCGCTCAGCTGAGCGACAGAGGACCCGCTCGGAATCTGGGTAAGAGGTACCAAACTTGTTAACGGAGCCGCCAGAGAGGATTGAACTCCCGACCTGCTGATTACAAATCAGCCGCTCTACCGACTGAGCTATGGCGGCACCAAGAGGAGATTCCTCGCCCGGCAGATAACACCGCCTCGCGCGAAGCGGAGGCGGTTTCGCCCGGCCAAACCTACTTACGCCCGTGTCGAGTGGTCGCACGGAATGGGCCGCACGCTCGAATCCGACCGCATCCTCCGCGCCCCTCGCGGGAGCACCCTCTCGTGCAAGGGCTGGGGACAGGAGGCGGCGCTTCGACTGCTCCTGAACAACCTCGATCCCGAGGTAGCGCGCGATCCGCGACATCTCGTGGTCTATGGGGGCCGAGGGAAAGCGGCGCGGGATTGGGAGTCGCTTGATCGGATTCTCGCCGCGCTCCGACGCCTCGGAAACGACGAGACCCTGTTGATCCAATCGGGTAAACCGGTCGGCGTCTTCCCGACCCACGCGGACGCTCCCCGGGTGCTCATCGCGAATGCGTTGATCGTCCCCCGGTGGGCGACCGACGAGATCTTCTGGGATCTCGAGGCCCGCGGCCTGACGATGTATGGCCAGATGACCGCGGGGAGCTGGGTTTACATCGGCACGCAGGGGATCCTGCAGGGAACCTACGAGACGCTCGCCTCGCTCGCCCGGATGGAGTTCGGCGCGGCCGACCTCCACGGCCGTTGGATGCTCAGCTCGGGCCTTGGGGAGATGGGAGGGGCCCAACCGCTCGCGGCCACCCTGCTGGGGGGAGTCGCCCTGATCGTCGACGTCGACCCCCGGGCGCTCGACCGGAGATTGGAACACAAATATCTCGACGTGCGCGCCACCGACCTGGACGAGGCGCTGGCGCGGGTCCGAACCGCCGTCTCGGCCCGGGAGTCCGTTTCGGTGGGACTCTGCGCGAACGCTGCGGATGTGTATCCGGAAATCGTGGTTCGAGGCGTACTTCCCGACATCGTCAGCGACCAGACCGCGGCCCACGATATTCGCGTAGGCTACATCCCGCAAGGGCTCACCGTCGAAGGGGCTGAGGAGGCGCGGCGGCACGACGCCGCGGGGTACCTCGCGCGCGTGCGCGCGTCGATCGCCACCGAGGCTCGGGCGATCCTCGAACTCCAACGGCGCGGGTCGAAGGTGTTCGACTACGGAAACAATTTCCGTACACAAGCTCGGGAAGCCGGAGTGGTCGACGCGTTCGACATCCCCGGGTACGTCCCGAAGTACATCCGCCCGTTGTTCGCGATCGGCAGCGGCCCGTTCCGGTGGCTGGCCCTCAGCGGATCGCCCGAAGACATCGCTCAGATCGACCGGATGATCCTCACCGAATTTGCCTCGAACGAGCATCTATGCCGTTGGATCCGTCTCGCCGGGGCCCGGGTTCGATTTCAGGGCCTCCCGGCGAGGATCTGCTATATGGGGTACGGCGAGCGCGAACGGTTCGGCCACCTCGTGAACGCGCTCGTTCACGATGGGACCCTCTCGGCACCGATCGCGATCGGACGGGACCACCACGATACCGGCAGCGTCGCGAGCCCGTTCCGCGAGACCGAGGGGATGCGCGACGGATCGGACGCGATCGCGGACTGGCCGATCCTGAACGCGCTGCTCAACGTCGCCGGCGGCGCCACCTGGGTCTCCGTCCACCACGGGGGCGGGGTGGGGATTGGGAATTCGATCCATGCGGGGTTGGTGATCGTGGCCGACGGGACCGCGGACGCGGATCGGCGCCTCGCGCGGGTGTTGCACAACGACCCGGGGATCGGGGTGGCGCGCCATGCCGATGCGGGCTACCCCGAGTCGCTTCGCATCGCGAACGACGCCCCGTTCCGCGTGCCCTAGGGCTCCCGATCGCCCGAGCGCGTACCGCTTTGAGCGACGGCGGCATCGGCGCGCGATGAACGCTCCTTCCGTTGAGCAGGCCGACCGACTCGCGCGCGCGGTACTGACCCGCCGATTGAAGCTCCGACCGAAGGAGAACGTAACCATCGAGACGTACCCTTCCTCGCTCGGCTGGGCGACCGGATTCGTGCGCGAGGCCCGTCGCCTGGGCGCCCGACCGTTGATCCACTACGAGGACGAGGCCGCCTACTGGACCGCGGTCGACGAAGGCCGTTCGGCGCTGATCGGTTCGCCGGGAGATCACGAGTGGGCGACGCTGCGCGAAACCGACGTCTACATCTATTTCTGGGGGCCAGAAGATCTCGCTCGGCGCGATCGTTTGCCGGAGCCCGCCGCCGAACGACTCACCGCGTTCAACCGTCAGTGGTACGACGTCGCCCAGAAGGCCGGTCTTCGGGGCGTACGAATGGGGATCGCACGTGTCACCGAGGCGAACGCACGACACTGGGGGGTTCCGGCCGGCGTCTGGCGGAACGAGATCTACGAGGCCTCGCTCCAAGACCCCGTCTCGATGCGGGCCGACGCTGCGCGGATTCGCCGCGCGTTCGAACGGGGTCGAGAGGTCCGGATCCGTCACCCGAACGGAACGGACCTTACGCTCGCCCTCGCTCAGCGTCCGGTCCAGGTGACCCTCGGCGAAGTCACGCCCGAGGGGATGAAATCCCGCGTCGGCCGGATGGCCAGCGTCCCCGACGGAACGGTCTATGTGTCGGTCGAGGAGGAAACGGCCAGCGGGACGCTGGTCGCTAACCGCTCAACGCATGGCGGATCGGGTCGGTTCGAGGGCGGGCGGTTCCGGTTCAAGGATGGTCGGCTCACGGGATTCTCGATCTCCAAGGGCGGACGCGCGACCCTCAAGGAGTTCCGGTCGGCGGGCGCCGGGCGGGACCGCCCGTCGTTCGTCGAGATCGGCCTCAACTCCGCGATCCAGCGCTCCCCCGGCCTCGAAGAAGCCGGGCGGGGTGCCGTGACGGCCGGGGTCGGGGGCAACGCGGGGTTCGGAGGGAAGACCAAGAGCGACTTCATCGCCTATCTCACGGTCAGCGGCGCGGAACTCCGCGTCGACGGCCGTCCGCTCGTCCGGGCCGGGCGGATCGTTCGCGGGTAGGGGACCCGGACGGGGTGCTACGCCGTAGCACCCCGTCCAAAATCCCCGCATTCGCTTAGCCCACCCCTTATCTCGGGGATTTCGGGTGTTTTCCCACGGCGAGGAGAGCCTCGTCGGCAGGAACGAATGACAGGCAAGGCGGGAATGAAGCGCGGAATCGTCGCGGCGAGCACGGCCCTCCTCATGGTAGTCGGGCTCCTCGCGGCCTTCGGAGGCTCGGCCAGCGCCGCCCCGATCCATCCCGGTTCGGACGCGGCGAAGGTCGCCTGGGCGTACGGAGGCGAAAATTCGTCGAGCGGGACGATCAGGGTCGGCTCGCTCTCGGCGAGCTGGAGCACGTCGGTCGGCGTCGCCGTGATCTTCAATGCGACCCCGACGGCCGCGAACACGACGGAGCTCGAGGAGCAGCGCACGCTCGGCGTGAGCATCGCCATCTCGGTCTCGGACCCGAACGGCACGATCGCGTTCAACTACCACGCGACCGAGCAGGACAAGGCGTTCGCGAACGTCACGAACGCGTCCGAGGTCTACGTGCTCGACTCGCCGGTCCCGGCCCTCGGGATCGACAACGCGTCGTTCCACGGCCAGGCGGCTCTCGCCGAGTCGCTCGTGGCGAAGGGGACGGGCGGCCAGTCGCTCAGCGCCTACCTCAACGCCTCGGCGCACGCCAACGCCTCGGTGGCGTTCACCCCGTCGCTCGGGCTGATCCCCCTCAACCTCCACGGGATCTCGACCTGGAACTCGACCGCGAACGCGACCCCGTCCGCCAACTGGAAGGTCGGATACGACTACGCGTTCCACGGCTGGAACAACACCTCGAAGTCCGGTCGCGGGGGCGCGAACGGCAGCTGGGCGCCCTCCTCGCCGGTCGTCGTCAACCTGACCGGCCAGGCGTTTGTTCTCGGCATGCCGCACTTCAGCGACCACAAGGTTCGCCTCGGGGTCCTCCTGACCGTTCAGGGACCCGCGAACATCTACGAGGGATTCATCGTCCTGCCCCGGCACTTCGACCTGTTCGGCGGAGGCCACCAGGCCTACGACAGCAAGTCGATGTCGAACGTCTCGGTCTCCGGCGATGAGATGTTCGTCACGTCGGGCCGGGTCGGCGCCGAGTCGCTCACCGCCTCCGAGGTCACCGTCGGTGGCTCGGCCGGTGCGCAGCCCCTCGTCGCCGTCCCGCACGCCCCCGCGGCGTTCCCCGCCACGGGCGGTGTCGGCAGCACGGTCGTCGCCCAGCCCGAGAGCGTGTCGT
>JBAUAJ010000203.1:0-4752 GCA_049675585.1 Thermoplasmata archaeon | reverse complement strand
GGAGAACGGAAGATCGCCCGACTCACTCCCGGAGCTCTTCGCCGTGCAGGCGTTCGCATCGTCTTCTCGGCGCTCCCGTCCGGCACGGCGGGGTCGATCGAGAGCGACCTCGTCCGTCGGGGGATC
This sequence comes from Thermoplasmata archaeon, assembly GCA_049675585.1. Classification (GTDB taxonomy): domain Archaea; phylum Thermoplasmatota; class Thermoplasmata; order Lutacidiplasmatales; family UBA184; genus Lutacidiplasma. Next base: position 4,626 of record JBAUAJ010000203.1, on the reverse strand, counting down.
TCGGTGTTCTCCAACGCCTCCGACCACCGCATGGACCCCTCGGTGCCGCTGCTCGTCCCGGAGGTGAACGCGCGCCATCTGGCGCTCCTCGACCGGCGGCCGTCGGGGCGTGGGGCGCTCGTCACCAACCCGAACTGCTCGGCGACCGGGCTGGTCGTCGCGCTCGCACCGATCCTCCCGCTCCTCGCACCGCGCGCAGTCCACGTCGCCACCTACCAGTCGATCTCGGGCGCGGGCTACCCCGGCGTACCCTCGCTCGCCGTCACCGACAACGTCGTGCCGTTCATCCGAGACGAGGAAGAGAAGATGGAGCTCGAGTCGACCCGCATCCTCGGAAACCTCCGAGCCGGTGCCGTACGTCCGGCTCGGTTCCCGCTCGTGGCCCACTGCGCGCGAGTAGCGACGCGGGAAGGCCATTTGGAGGCGGTCACGGTCGATGCTACCCGGAGACCGACGAGGGCGCAGCTCAAGGCGGCGTGGAGATCGTTCGACCCTCTCCGCTCCCTCACGCTTCCCACCGCCCCGCACCCTCCGATCGAATTGCGGGAGGAAGCGGATCGACCCCAGCCGGTGCGGGACCGATGGGCGGGCGCCCCGGAGCGGGCGCGCGGAATGGGGGTCGTCGTGGGGCGGGTCCGTTGGACCCCCCCGTACCTGAGATTCTTCGTCCTTTCGCACAACGCGGTGCGAGGCGGCGCGGGCGGGTCGGTCCTGAACGCCGAGCTGGCGCTCGACCAAGGGTACCTGGCCGCCGGGAGCTCCTAGTGTCGGGGGCGCCGATCGTCGTCAAGTTCGGCGGCGCGTCGCTCTCCGACGCCGGCCGGATCGCGGTGGACCTTCGGCGGCTCGGCGCCCCCCAGCGGCGGCTCGTCGTCGTCGCGTCGGCGCGGGAGGGCGTGACCGACCTCCTCGAGCGGGCCATCGCGCATCCTCGGTCGAAACGCCAGCATGCGGCGGCACTCGAGGCGATCCGGCGGAGTCATCCGAATCTTCCCGCGGCCGGCCGCAATCACCTCGCTCGGCTCCGGCGCCTCCTCGAAGCGATCGAACGCTCGCCGCCGGGCGACGCCCCTCTCGCCGATCGTCTGCGGAGTCAGGGCGAGCGACTGGCCGTCCACTGGCTCTCGGCCCGTCTCCGGGAGGACGGGTTGCCGGCCGTGCCCGTCGAAGCGGACCATCTCGGCCTCATCACGGACAATGCGTACGGGGCCTCCTGCCTGCAGCTCGACCGTTCGCGGGTCGCGGTGCGCCGGGGGCTCGGGCGCATCCTCGCGCGCGGCGCGGTTCCGGTCGTCACCGGTTACTTCGGGCGTAGCCTCGAGGGCCGGGTCGCGACCCTGGGCCGAGGCGGCTCCGATTACGCGGCCGCCGGGATCGGCGCCCTGCTCGGCGCCCCTCGGGTCGAGCTCGTGAAACGTCACGTCGCGGTGTTCTCGGCCGACCCCCGCGAAGTCCCCGGGGCCCGACCCGTGCCGGAGCTCTCGTACGAGGAGGCCGAAGAGCTGGCTCAGTTCGGCGCGCGCGTACTGCATCCCCTCACGATCGAGCCGGCCCGGACCGCGGGCCTGACCCTCGCCGTGCGTTCGTTCGACGACCCGTCGGTCGTCACGACGATCGGCCCGGCCCGCGCCCGACGTCGCAACCGAGCGATGACCGTGCTCCGCCCGCTGCGTCTGCTGCGCCTCCGGGTCCCGGGCGGCCGTCAGCGCCCGGGGATCGTCGCCGAGGTGGCCCAGCGGTTGACTGCGGCGGACGTGAACGTGGTTCAGCTGTTCACCTCCTCCGCACTGCTCTCGCTCGTGCTCGAACCCGGTCGGGTGGTCGCGGCACTCCGCGCGCTGGCGCCCGTGACGCACGATGACGAAGCGGACGTGGAGGGTCCGTTTCGCATCGCCCTCGTGACGGTGATCGGGGACGGCGTGCTGGACGACCTCGACCGACTGCCCTCGACCGCGGTCCGCGGCGCGGAAGGGTTCAGTGCGACCCCGCGCGCGCTCTCCTTTGCCGTGCCCGAGGCTCGAGGCACGATCGTGCTGCGGGCGCTGCATCGAGCCCTCGTGGAGGCGCCCCGACGATGACCGACCCCTGGGCGTCGTTCGAGGAGCGGGCGGGTTCGGCTAACGTGGCGGGGTACTTCGAGCGGGCCGGCTCGCGGGGGGCTCCCGGTACGGCGGCGTGGTTCGTGGACCCTGCCTCCGTGCGGACCCTGAACCGCGCGAGTGACCCATCGGAGCTCGCGCGAGAGACCGGGCGATTCCTTTCGAAGCACCGGAGCGGCGGGATCGTCGGATACGTCGGCTTCGACGCGGTCGGGCTGTTCGAACCGGCCCTGCGCCGGTATCCTTCCGGCAGCCCGTTTCCGCTCGGCGAGCTCGCGCAGGTCGAGCGGCTGGAGTCGCGGGCGACCGCCGCCCTCCGGCGAACGGCCCTGCCTCCACGCCGGCGCCCACGCCCCGTCGACGACTCGCTCCCGAAGCGACCGTTCGAGCGCTGCGTTCGCCGACTCATCGGAGAGATCCGGAACGGAGAGGCGTTCCAGGTGGTCCTCGCCCACCGGAGGACCTGGAAGCGCCCCGCGTCGCTCCTCGACCGGGCCGGGCTCCTTCGCGCGAGCGAGCGCTTCGCGTTCTTCTACTACCTTCGATTTGGCGACCGCGAGATCCTCGGCGCGACTCCGGAGTCGGTCGTGGAGATGCGCGGGGGGGTCGGGTCGGTGAATCCGATCGCGGGAACGATACCGGCGGCGTCCCGCCCCGGTCGCCTGCCGCTCCCGATCGACCCGAAGGAGCTCGCGGAGCATCGGATGCTCGTCGATCTCGCGCGCAACGACCTCGGTCGGATCTCGCGACCGGGGACGGTGCGGGTCCGGCGCGCCGAGCACCGCGAAAAATTCGCGCGGCTCGAGCATCTGGTCAGCGACGTCGAGGGGCGTCTCGTGCCCGGCGTCGGACCGTGGGAGCTCCTCGGTGCCACCTTCCCGGCCGGAACGGTGAGTGGCGCTCCGAAGATCCGGGCGACCGAACTCCTCCGCCGGGAGGAAGCGACGTGGCGCGGCCCCTACGGCGGAGCGGTCGGCTGCCTTCGTTCCGGAGGGCGCGCCGATTGGGCGCTGTGCATCCGGACGGCGTTCGCGGCCGGTGCAGCACTGTACACGGCCGCCGGCGCCGGGATCGTCCACCGATCCCGACCGGCGCAGGAGTTCGACGAGACGCTCGTCAAGCTCGACCACCTCGAGGCCGCGGTCGTGGGGGAGCCTCGATGAAGGTCCTGTTGATCGACCACGAGGATTCGTTCGTCCACAACATCGAGCAGGCGATCTCCGCCCGGGGAGCGCGCGTCCTCTGCCTCCGCCCGAACGCCGCCCGGTCGCGTGCGGTCGCGTTCGACCCGGACGCCGTCATCCTGTCGCCCGGCCCCGGCCACCCGTCCGACCGGCGCATGACGGGGCTTTCCCGGTACCTTCTCGATCGCTGGCAGGAAGAACGCCCGTTCCTCGGGGTCTGCCTCGGGCACCAGTTGATCGCCGACCACTTCGGAGGCCGGATCGTCCGGGCCGCGGCGCCGGTGCACGGCGAACGCACTCGCGTACGGCACGACGGGAGGGGGCTGTTCGCCTCCGTCCGGTCGCCGACCCTCGCCGCGCGGTACCATTCCCTGGTGGTCGATCCGGAGAGCGTGCCCGAGGCGCTCGAGATCAGCGCGTGGGGGGACGGCGGCGTGGTCATGGGATTACGCCACCGGTCGTTCCCCCTCGAGTCCGTGCAGTTCCACCCGGAGTCGTATCTGACCCCCCACGGCCCCGAGATGCTCGCGAATTTCCTCGAGGAGGCCCGTCGATGAGCGAGCCCCTGCTGGGTCGGCTGTTGCGGGGCGCGCCGTTGGGGACCCGGGAGGTCGGTGCCGCGTTCGCAAGGCTCCTCGACCCGGCGACGTCGGACGTTGAGCGGGCCGGTCTGCTCGTCGCCCTCGCTGCCCGCACGATCTCGGACGAGGAGATCGCGCTATTCGCGACCGAGATGCGGCGGCGGGCGACTCCGTTCCTCGTACCGCGATCGGATCGCCCGATCGATCTGTGCGGCTCGGGGGGCGCGCCGACGCCGTCGTACAACGTCTCGACGCTCAGCGCGTTCGTCGTCGCGGCCTCCGGAACTCCGGTCGTCAAGCACGGAAACCGGAGCGCGCGCGGGATCTGCGGTTCGAGCGATCTCTTGGAGGCGCTCGGCCTGCCCGTCGTTCGTTCGCGCGAATTCTCTCGCGTGAGCTACCGACGCCACCGGCTCGCGTTCCTCCACGCTCCGCTCTATCACCCCGAAACGGCCGCGGTCGCGCCCGTGCGAAAACAGCTCGGCATCCCCACCCTCTTCAACCGACTCGGCCCGCTCACGAATCCGGCGCGGGTGCCGCACCAGATCGTCGGGGCGCCCGACCTCCCGACCGCCGAAATCTTCTCAAAGGTACTCATCCGACTGGGAGTAGGGCGTGGGATGTCGATGACGTCGGCCGACGGCTGTGACGAGTTCTCTCCGCGGGCGACGACCACCGCCTTCGTTTGGCGCGGCCGATCGGTCCGACGCCGCCAGTTCACCCCGGGACAATGGCTCGACGGCGACGACGGCCGAGGCTCGT
>JBAUAJ010000202.1:0-2023 GCA_049675585.1 Thermoplasmata archaeon | reverse complement strand
GCACGGGCTCGAGGGCTCGGACGGCCCGATCGGCCCACGCCTCGGCTTCGGCGGCCACGGCGGCCGGTGCGCCGGCGAGCTCCGCGAGCTCCCGCAGCCTCAGGAGGTGCTTCGTGCGCTTGCGGCGCAGCTGGAAGAGGGTCTCGAACTCTCCCTGACGTCGACCCTCGAGCCGGGTGAACGTCTCGAGGGCGACCAGGGTGGGGTTTCCCTCGCGGAGGTCGCCGTACAGGGGCTTCCCCGTAAGGTCCGGGTCGCCGAAGACGTCGAGCAGGTCGTCGCGGATCTGGAAGGCGATGCCGAGCGCCTTGCCGTAGTCGGACATCGCATCGATCCGCGGCGGGGTCGCCTCGCCGATCTCCGCGCAGGAGGCGAGCGCCGCCGAGATGATCGCGGCGGTCTTCCGCTCGACCACCCGGAAGTAGTGCTCCCGGCCGCTCGACAGGTCGAACCGGGTCGATTCCTGCAGTACCTCTCCCTCGACCAGGTCGGCGCACGATTCGCCGCAGCGCAGGATGATCGATTTCGGATACTCCGCGGCGAGCTCGAAGGCGCGAACGAACAGGTAGTCCCCGGAGACGATCGAGAGGGGAATCCCGTACGCCCGCGGCATCGACGGGCGGCCCCGGCGGGTGTCGGCGTGGTCGATGACGTCGTCGTGGACGAGCGTCGCGGTGTGGATCAGCTGGAACGCCGCCGCGAGCGAGGCGATCGGCTGGGCCGACTCGGCGCCGAGCGCGCGGAAAGCGGCCGCCATCAGGAGCGGGCGGACCCGCTTTCCCCCGGTCGAGCAGGCGTACCGCGCCGCCTCGGTGAGCTGGGCGAACCGGGAGCCGAGGACCTGATGGAGCCGCCAATCGACATCCGCGAGATCCTGGGAGAGGACCGGGAACAACTGCGCGAGCTCGCGGCTCGCTTCCGCCCCCAGGGTCTGGGCGACCAGCCGCTCGACCGTCGGCTCCAGGGGGTCGGCGGCAGATGGGCTCGTCACGAGGCACCGCCGAGCCGCGGGGGCCACCGGAGCCGCATCATGGCATCGAGACCCGACGCTCCGATATATCGCATGCCCAACGCCAGGAGCGGGTCGAAGCGGCCGAACCCGTCCGAGAACGCCTGGATGCGGGCGGCCCGAGCGAGGGGGGCGTAGAGGGCCGACCGCCACGCGGGGTCGTACTCCGCGAGCGGTGTCCCCTCCCGAGTGTACGCGGCGGCGGCCGTTCCTGCGAGCCATCCGCTCAGGAGCGCGGTCGGGATCCCGCCTCCGTTCGTCGCCATGACGAGGTTCGCCGCGTCGCCCGCGAACAGGACCCGGCCCACGACGAGGCTCTCGGGTGGCGGGCCGATCGGCACCCACCACGCCGTCCGTTCCCGAACCGGTCCGAGGTGTTCGCGCTCGACGAACCGGTCGAGCAGGCGTCCGAGGCTGGTCGCCGCGGGCAGCCGGGCGACTCCGAGGCCCACGTTCGCGTCGTGCGCCCGGGGGAACCGCCAGGCGTACCCGTGCGGGGCCGCGCGGCCGAAGTAGAGTGAGATCGAGTCGTCGAGCGGCCCGTCGACGGTGGCGGTGATCATGCGGAACATCGTGCGCCGAGGGTGGAATCCGACCGCATGCCCGACGGTCGAGGTCGGCCCGTCGGCGCCGACGATCACCCGCGCCCGGATCGCGCTCCCGTCTGAGCAGATGAGCCCGTCGTCCGAGACGGACGTGACACCGCACGGGAACCGGACCTCGGCCCCGGCCCCTTCGGCGCGGGCGACCAGCGCCTTATCGAACGCGCGGCGGGAGACCGTGTAGCCGGCGAGCGGGAAGCGGTATGTGCGCCCGAACGGCGAGATGCACGCCATGGAGCGGGTCTCCCGAAGGACCGTGTTCGCCGGGATGTCGTAGGCGGCCGCGATCACCGAGGGGCAGTCGAACAGGTCGGCGAGCTCGGCGCGGGTCGGCAGGAACTCTCCGCACTGCACCGGCTGGCCGATCTCGCGACGGTGATCGACGAGGAGCGTGCGGGCCCCTCCGTCGGCC
>JBAUAJ010000201.1:0-1906 GCA_049675585.1 Thermoplasmata archaeon | reverse complement strand
GAAAAAATCGAGCGCCCACACTTCCTGCCCTGCCGTAGCCTGCAGGACCCGGCTCCAGATGCGCGCGGCATCTGCCCCGCGCACGGGTTCGCGGTTTTCGTCCGCTTCCACCAGATCGAGGCCGACGGACCGCACGTCCGCGCCCAGATCGAGCGGTTCGATATTGAGCACGTACATCTATTCCTCGTCGTCGAATGCGCGTGGGAACTTCTTCTGGAATTCTGGAGATTGTTTCCGCACCTCGAGCCAGTCGAAAAATGCGTCCGGCGTCTCGAGCCAAATCGCGAACCAGTGAGCGGCCTCTTCCTTCTGTTCGCGGTTTTCGGCTTTCACCTTGTGGTTTCGGGAAATCATCTCCGCGCGCCGCCGTCCAAGGCGCGCCACCTCGCGTACTCGCTCGGCCGCGTTGCGCTCGCCCTCGAGGGAAAACTTTCGCAGCATCTCATCGAGCCGCACCAGGCACATCTCCGCTTCCGTGAACGTCGAGAAATGCAGCAGGTCGCTGAACTCTTCTTCGTAGCGCCCTTCCGTATCCGACCGCGTGGACCACACGACGCGCATCCCGGCTTCTTCGAGCACGCTCACCACGTAATCCGTGGAAGTTTTTCCCGCCGTCGCGCCAAGTTGCGAAATCAGTTGCCGGCGGATCTGCTCGATCTCCGCGGGAGTAAAGCGCGGCTTGCCGAGCGCCTGCGCGGCCTCCAGGATCAAATCCTTCTTGGTGGAGGATTCGCCGGAAGCGTTCTTGTTGGAGTGGCTGGGAGTCACGTGCGGTCTCAGTGCTGCGCTTTCTTGGATGCCGGATCGGTGGCCGCGGTATCGCGCGCCAGCAGCTTGCGGAGCCGCGCCACATTGCGGTTGTGCTCGGCAAGCGTGCGGCTGAAGGCGTGGCCACCTTCGTCGTTGGCCACAAAGTAGAGATAGTCCGTCGCAGCCGGCGCAAGAGCCGCCCGCAGCGACGCTTCGCCGGGATTCGCAATCGGGCCCGGCGGCAGGCCGCGATGTTCGTAGGTGTTGTAAGGCGAATTCACCCGCAAATCCACCGCGTGCACGTTTTTCTCCGGATGGCCCGCCAGCTCCATCGCGTACTGCACTGTCGGATCGCATTGCAGCGGGTTGCCGAGGCGCAGCCGGTTGTAGAAAACTCCCGCCACCAACGGCCGCTCATCCGCGTTCGGTGTCTCGCGCTCGACCAGCGACGCCAGCGTCACCACCTGCTCCAGCGCGAGATTCCCCGGATATTGTTGCGGCGCGCCGGCGGGGCCGAGTGTTTCCCAGACCGCGCGGAAATTCTGGACCATGCGCTTCACGGCTGTATCACATGTCGCACGGCGCGTGAATTCATACGTCGAGGGGAAAAGGAATCCTTCCAGGCTCGTTGCCTGCGGCGCCAGGTCCGCAATCAGCGACGTATTGTGCGCTGCGGTTAGGAAATCCTCCCGGTTGCATACTCCTTGCCGGTCCAGCTCCGCGGCGATGTCGAACATCGTCCAGCCTTCCGGCACCGTCACGGTGTGGACATATATCTGGCCGCGCGCGATCTTCCAGAACACTTCGCGCGAATTGACCGGATGGTCGAAGAAATATTCGCCGGCCTGCAAATTCCTGCGGAAATGCCAATCGCTGAAAAGCGCGAACGCCAGTTGGCTGCGGATCACATCGTTGCGCCGCAGAATCTCCGCCACGCCCCAACGCGAAGTGCCGTGCGGAATATCCACGAAGACTTTCTCGGGCCGGTGACCGCGATACGGACGACTGAGCTGCGAATCGAGCCAGCTTGCGCCGCCGCCCGATAACGCAATCAACAGGAGTGCCAGGAAACCGAGTCGCCGCATCCCGGTTAAGCCTTCTCCGCGGTGGCGCCGCGCGCCAGCTCGCGTGTTCGTTCGAGATAGTCGCGCAACAG
>JBAUAJ010000200.1:0-9532 GCA_049675585.1 Thermoplasmata archaeon | reverse complement strand
GCGCGAGCCTCCTCGAGCGTCGGCGCGGCGATCGCCGCCAGCGGTTGCGCGGGGTAGGAGATTCGCTCCTTCGGAAACGGGGGACGCTCCGCGTCGCCCAACGCGCCCCCGACGAGCGCCGACAGGTCCGCCGAGGAGATCGCGACGACGCCGGGCCGAGCGCGGGCGGCGGAAAGGTCGACCGAACGAATGCGGCCGTGGGCGATCGGGGAAAGCACGAGAACGCCCCACATCATTTCGGGCGATGCGAGGTCGGTCCCGAACTCGACGCCACCGCGCAGCTTGAGGTCGAGGTCGGGGCGCAACGCCCGGGTCATACGATCCGCTCCCGGGCCAGGGCCACCGCGCGGGCGATCGCCGAGTAGCCGGTGCACCGGCAGAGATTGCCGCCCAGGTCGGTGAGCAGCTCCTCGACCGGTATCGACCGACCCCGCTCCTTCAGCAGCCCCGTCACCGCCATCTCGAAGCCCGGCGTGCAGTAGCCACACTGGACGGCCCCCGTCTCGCGGAACGCCGCGACGACCGTTCGGCCGGTCGGATCGTCATCGAGCCCTTCGACGGTGCGAACCTCCGCACCGTCGATCTCCCGTGATAGCAAGAGGCAGCTCAAGGTGGATCGCCCGTCCACGAGGACGGTGCAGGCCCCGCAGTCCCCCGTGCGGCAGCCTTCCTTCGTCCCGCGCAATCCCAGGCGCCAGCGCAGCGTATCGAGCAAGCGCTCAGCATCCGGGACGCCGTCGACCGTCGTCGCAACGCCGTTCACGCGGAGATGGAACGGGTCCGGATTCACGAACGTGCCTCCGCCGCTCGGGTGACGGCCTCCACGGCCCGGACGACCAGGATCGAGGCGAGTCGCCGTCGGTACTCGTCCGACGCGCGGCGGTCGCCCACGAGGGCCGCATGGCGACTGACCCGGTCCGCGACCCGCGAAACCGCCTCCCCGGACGGTCGGATCCCGGAGAGCTCCGCTTCCGCCTCGGCCAGCCGGACGGGTCGGGGCGGCACCCCGCCGATGGCGAGCCGCCAACCGCGGTCCGCGGGTGAGAACGCCGCCGCCACACAGACCTGAGAGATGTCGTTGACCGGGCGGACCCGCTGCCAGACGTACGCGGACGGCCGGGACTCCGGGAGGCGGATCGAACGGATCAGCTCGGCCCGTCCGAGCGACGTGCTCCGCGACGATCGAACGAATCGGTCGACCTTCTCGGCGCGGCTCCCGTTCGGCCCCACGAGATCGACCTCGGCGTCCAGGACGAGCAGGATCGGGATCAGGTCGGACGCCGGGGCGGACCGGCCGAGATTGCCGCCGAGGGTCGCTCGGGTCCGGAGCGAGACGCTCCCGACGGCGCGGACGGCCTGGTAGAGTCCCGGTAGTCGCCCGTGAAGATCCGGATCGAGCTCGAGCGACCGGAGCGGCACGGTGCTCCCGATCGTCAGCGCCCCGGCGTTCCAGTCGATCGTCCGCCACGGAAGGTGGCGGAGGGAGACGACCCGCCGGGGCGCGACGCGACCGAGGTCGAGGTCGAGCAGCAGGTCCGTCCCCCCGGCGAGGACGACCGCCTCCCCGGCGGGGAGCGATCGAAGCTCCGCGACCGCCTCGTCGGCGGTCCGGGGGGCGACCAGGTCGAACGCGGGCATCCGAACCGCCAGCCGACGGGTCGCGTTATCTTTTCGCCGCCCGGCGCTCGGCCGCGAGCCCCCATTTTATCAATCCTGGGGTTTTGACTCCCTTGCGCCATGCCATTCGAACTCGCGTTGCGTTACAGCACTCCGCTCACCCCGATCCCGGACCTCGAGGAGGTCCTCCGGGAGTTTCTCCGGATGGTGGGGTATCTGCCCGAGGGCGAGGAAGGACGCGGCACCGAGGGCCCGATCGGCCAGAGCCTCGCCTACCGCCTCGTGCGCGACTGCTTCCTCCGCGACCCGTCGCGGCCGTGGTACTCCGAGGAGCTCGCCGACGTCCTCGGGACGTCGAAGCCGACGATCTACCGGCACATCAACAAGCTCAAGGCCCTCGACCTGCTCGAGGAGGTCGGGGGGGCCGCCGACGGCAAGGGACGCAAAGGCTACCGGCTGCGGTACGGCAACCTCGCAAAGGCATGGGACTTCACCGAGGCGAACGCGCAGAACGCCCTCCGACGCTATCGGGAGACCGTGAACCACTTGCAAACGCTGATCGACAAGAACGGAAGCGTCGTCCCGACCCCTCGGATCGCTCCGCCGAAGGCCGCTCCGCGCGCCGGGCCGCCCCGCGCCCGAGGCCCCCGATGAGCGAGAGCGCCCCGGCCGGCAAGCGCCCTCCGATCACGCTCACGCCCGGCTCGCGGGTCAGCGTCCACTCGGCCGGACCGGACGATAAGGCGCTCGTCTCCGTCGGGATCTTCCGGGGGCTCGTCTCGATCGGCGGCGACAACGCCATCGCGCTCGAGCTCGAAGGGGCCGGGGGCGACGAGAAGGGCCGCGTGCGCCTGGTGCCGGTGCCGGCGATCCTCGCGGTCGACATCCTCGAGGCCGCCAAGCCCGAGGAAGAGAAGCGCGCCGAGCCCGCGGCGGCGTCGGGCTACTTCCGGTAGTCCGCCCCGGACGGGCTTGCTGGGAGTTCCGTCACGGGTCGCCCCGCGATTTCGAACCCAGGTCGTTGGCTTCGAAGGCCAACAGGATAGTCCAGACTACCCCACAAGCCCGCGGGTCGGACGAGGGGGGGAGGTCTATTTGGCCGTTCCGCGGGAGCGGCCCGTCACGGGCGGGCGGGGTCCGCCGGCGTCGGCGGTACCCCCCGGAACGCATCGAGCGTCGTCTGGGCGGTCGGCGCGGGGAACAGGACCGTGAGCGCATCGGCGAGCACCCGGATCCGCTGACGGACGTACGGGGTGATCCCGTCCATCTCGCCCAGGCGCTGCGCGAGCGGGAGGTACTTCCGGACGGACGCCTCGTAGACGGTGGAGAGTAGTTCGGCGTTGCACGCCCCGGCGGGCAGCGCGGCGGTGCATCGACCGGTCAGGGGCGGGCGACGGTAGGACATCCCGCAGCTGCGGCACCGGAACTTCTGCGTGGCGTACCCCTTGAGGTTCCCCATCACGTCGGGGAGGAAGTGCGCGTTGAGGACCAGCGTCACCGCGGCCGCGACGTCGACCGCCCGGATCTGGGCCGTCAGCAGCACCGACCGCTCGACGAGGTCGGACATCGATCGGCCCTCCCGGTAGGCGGATCGGACCGGCCCGCCGGCGATGCGGCGGGTATCGTGGGTGAATCCGTAGTCCGAGAGCGAGCGGTCGGTCCCGAGGCGCTTTCCGACCCGGTCCAACAGCGGATCGATCTCCTTCGGATGGACCCCGTCGACCGACCCGCGGTAGAGCGCGAGCGGATACCGGCTCGCGACGTCGACGTTCTGCGCCTCCTTGTCGACCTCCGTCGCCTCGAGCCGGGTCGTGAGGACGAGCGGCTTGTCCATCAGCGCCCCGCGCGTCTCGGGAAGGTACGCCCGCGAGAAGTTGAGCAGGGCATCGAGGAGGAGGGTGACGGAATCCTCGTCGCCGTCGCAGTTCCGGCGCTTCGCCGCATGGAAGACGGGGTGGGCGAAGCACGCCTCCGCCTCCGTGAACCCGACGATCCGCCCGGCGACCCCACCCGACGTGTGCGGGGCGAGGGCGACGACGATCGCGCCGACGAGCGACGCGGGGCGGTCGGCCCGATAGAACGGCCCGAGCCCGTAGAGCCGGACGAGCTCGTCGTCCACGAACTGCGCGAGCCGGGCGAGATATTCGCCGCAGGAGCGCGGGAGGACGAGGTCCTGGGGCCGCAACTCGACCAGTTGTTCCTCATCGGTGAGCTCGGCACCGGTCCAGTCCCGTGCATACCCGAGACGCCGCAACGTTGCGAGGTCGGTCCCGATCTCGGACGGCCGGAAGTGCGTAAGCGGAAGGTTCGTGAGGTCGAACCGGGCGGTGCCGTCCTGGTAGACCGAGATCCGGTGGGACGCGCGCAGGATCCCCTTCTCGATCGGCTCCGGGACCTTCCCGGGGGACAGGAGACCTTTGACCCCCTTGACGACCGGGGGGTTCGGGATCCGTAGGCGTCGGCCGGCGTCCGCCCAGAGGGACGCGACCGGCACGGTATGGGTGCCGACCTCCCCGGTCGGCTCAGTGTGCGTTCCGCAGGCGCACCGGGTCCAGACGCTCATCGTGGCGCACGCCGGGCATTTTCGGATCCCGAGCTCGAGCCGGACCCCCGCCGCACCGGACCTTCGGGCCGCCTCGGGGAGCGACCGGGTCGCGCCGCCGGCCTCCCCGACGGGGAACAGCGCGTGCACATTCGGCTGCATCGCCCGGTGGTACGCTTTCTCGGGGCGTCCGACCCTCCCCCCGATCCGTGTCGGCGCCCGGGCCCGGATCCGCACCCCGGCGAGCCGGCTGACGTAGGCGAGCGGATCGGGATCGAGCGGTCCGAGCGGCTCGACGCGCTCGAGGCGATCCCCCACGGCAGCGAGGCCGAGTCCGGCGACGAGCGCCTCGCTCGAGTCCGGCTCGATCGTGAGCGAACCGTCGGCGGTCGGACGGTACAGCACCCCGAGGCGCAGCAGGAGCGCCCTCGCTTCTGGATCCGGGGCCAGCTCGAGCGCCGCGGCGCGCCACACCCCGAGGCGTTCGACGACCTCCGCGAGACATCGGATCTCGGTGGAGCTCAGGTCGTGCCAGAATAGCGACCATCGCGGATGGAGCGGGACCCCGGTCGCCCGCGAGAACGCCACGGCCTCGGCGAACGACGAGGGATTCCCGGCGACCGCCGGGTCGGCTCCGACGGCCCGTATCTCCTCGAGGTGCCAGTCGAGGGAGTACGACGCGGGCGAGAGGAGCCGGTTGTTCTCGAGAAACTCACCGAACCCGACCAGGATCTCCCCGAGGTCCACGATCCGCCGGACCCGGGGGAGCAGCCGTTCGGCCCGCTCGCCTTCGTGCACCGCCGTGACGGTCCCGTCCTCGAGCTCAACGATCGGGCCGTCCACCGTGTCGCAGACGGCCATCGCCGCCGCCTTTCCGGGGAGCTCGAGCTTGATCTGGGTACCGATCGCGACGTAGTGCTGCAGGATCACCATCGTGGCCGGATTGATGGCGCAGGCCGCGAGGCCCGAGGTACGGGACCGGCCGTACACGAGCCGAAATCCGCCCGCCCGGCCCGGGTGCGCGAGCACGGGACGCCCCCCGACCGCGTCCTGCAGGTACTTCGGCACGCGGGCATCGTCCTCGTCGCTCTTGGAGTGCCCGAGCTCCGAGAGGAACTCCCACCCGTCCAACCCGAGCTTCTCTACGACCTTGCGCAGCTTCGCGGATTTTTGGCAGAGACCTTCGGCGATGACGAGGCAGGCCCCGCCCCGGATCCCGTTCGTCGGCACGCGGGGGAGGTCTCGGAACGCGCTCACCTCGGCGTCCCCCTCCGTGGATTCGCCCGAGATCGCGACGGGGACGTGCGCGACGACCTGCTCGATCTCCGAAGCGGTCGGGACGTACTGCAGATGCTGGTAGAACTTGTAGAGCGGGATCTCCTCCTTGTACCGCTCGATCTCCGGGCGCTCGGCGCGGAACGGGGCGAGGCCAAGGTCTCGACGGACGATGTCCGCGAGGAGGACGCTCAGCGCCTGCGCCGTCCCGCCCGCGGCGCGGATCGGTCCCGCGTAGTACAGCTCGATGTACGGCGCCCCGTCCCGTCCCTCGCGCAGGTGCACCTCCGCGAGACCCTCGAGCGGCGCGACGAGGATCCCCTCGGTCAGGATCGCGAGGCCGACCCGTATCGCTGCGTCCACGCGGGCGGCCACGGACGGTCGGCGGGCGGAGTCGGCCGCGAGACGCCGGGCGATCGTGACGGCGACCTCTTCGCGGGGCATCTCCGCCGACAAGGTGCGAATCTCGGCGGAGATCCCGTCGATCCCGAGGTGGGCGAGCAGTTTCTCCACCCGAGCCGCCATATCTTGGGCCCGGGGGATCTCGGGGGCCGGTTGGGGATCGAGCCCCTCGCGACGCGCCTCCTCGGCGGCGACGTACGCCCGGTCGACCTCGCTCTCGATCGCCCGGAAGTACTCTTCCACGCCCCCGGAGAGAGGGGGGCCGTCTTAATGGTGCGGCGCAGAGAACAATGCGCGACCCGGGGAGTCGGACGACGGCTCGGAAACCTTCTAAGTCGGGCCGCGCTGGGTGAGGCATGCCTCGCACCCTCGCGTCGATCGACCGGCTGTTGGAGGAACGCCACCTGCTCAAGCACCCGTTCTACGTCGCCTGGTCGAAGGGGGAGCTCCCGCTCGACACGTTGCGCTCGTACGCTGGACAGTACTATCACTTCGAGTCGAACTTCCCCCGGTTCGTCGGGGCCGCCTACGCCCAGATGCGTCGCCCCGAGGACCGACGCCTCCTGCTCGAGAACATGGTCGACGAGGAGGGACGGTCCCCGACCCATCCCGAGCTCTGGCTCGACTTCGCCGCGGGGATCGGGCTCTCCCGCCGGGCCGCTCGGTCGGCGGTCCCGCTCGGTGCCACGAAGGCGCTCCTCGACTGCTACGAACGCGCCGCAAAACTCGGCCCAGCACCCGCTCTCGCTTCCCTGTACGCCTACGAATCGATCTTCCCCGAGGTCGCCGCCGAGAAGTCGCGCGGCCTGCGCGCTCACTACGGCATCCGCGACCGGGCGACCCACGAGTTCTTCCGCGTGCATACGGGCGCCGATGTGGAGCACTCGGCCGCGGAGCGTCGCCTGCTCGGCACCCAATTCCGCGGCTCGCCCGCGGCGGCGCGCGCGGCGCTCTTCGCCGCCCGCCGAACGATCGACGCGTGGTGGTCGTTCCTCGACGCGTTCCCCGTCCCCGGCTCGCCGCCGATGGGCAGCGGATAGAGCGTCCGATCCGCGCGCTCGCAACCCGCGGTACCGTTTCGCGTCGCGGGCGGGCATCGTCCGATCGGCGGAGCGAGGACCCGCGATCGTGCTCCCGCCGTAGATTCGCGCGTCGGGCGTAGTCCGATAGAGAGACAGTTCCGCTCAACGCAAATGTTTATGTACAAATCTCCGAGATTCTGCTGCAGAGCGTATGACGCTCGTCTGACAAACGGGGCGGTAACAACCGATGAAGTCCATCATCCAGGAAGCGATTGCGAAACACCAGGAGAACCAGAGCCTGGTCGAAGAGAAGGCGCCGACCCCACCGGCGTACGTGAACGCCGATGACGCAGAGCTCGCGAAGCTAGCGGAGACCCTCAAGGTCAACATCCGGATCGTCGGATGCGGCGGCGGAGGATCGAACACGATCAACCGATGCGTCGAAGAGGGGATCCAAGGCGCCGAGATGTGCGCCATCAACACCGACGCGAAACACTTGCTCACGATCCATGCCCCGCGGAAGATCCTAATCGGCCGCCGGGCGACGAAGGGCCTGGGCGCCGGAGCGCGCCCCGAGATCGGCGAAGAGGCGGCGCGCGAGAACGAGGAGGAGCTCCGACAGTTCCTCAACGGCGCGCACATCGTCTTCATCACCGCCGGAATGGGCGGCGGCACGGGTACGGGATCCGCTCACCTGGTCGCGCGACTCGCCAAGGAGGCGGGAGCGCTCACGATGGGCGTCGTCACCCTTCCGTTCGCCGGCGAAGGCGCCGCGCGCATGGAGCAGGCCCGCGACGGGCTCGAGCGCCTGCGCCGCGTCTGCGACACGACCATCGTCATCCAGAACGACAAGCTCCTCGAGCTCGTTCCACGGATGCCGCTCGACTCCGCGTTCAAGCTCGCCGACGCGGTCCTGATGACCGCGATCAAGGGGATCACCGAGATCGTGACGCGGCCCGGCCTCGTCAACCTCGACTACGCCGACATCCTGACCGTCATGAAGGACGGCGGGGTCGCGCTGATCGGGCTCGGCGAGAGCGAGAGCGCCACCGACCGCGTGACGGAGGCCGTCACCGAGGCGCTGACGAGCCCGCTGCTCGGCTCGGTCGAACTCAAGGACGCCACCGGGGCGCTCGTCCGCGTCATCGGCGGCCCGACCATGACCGTCAGCGAGGCCGAGAAAGCGGCCGCGCTCGTCGGGGGAAAGATCTCGAAGCGCGCCCGCATCATCTGGGGCTGCACGGTCGAGAACTCGCCCGAGCTAGAGAACACCATCAAGGTGTTGCTGATCATCACGGGAGTCCGTGCGACCAGCCTCCTCGGCCAGAAGGGAGGCTATGCCGCCGGCGAGTCCGAGGAAGTCATCGATCTCGTACGGTAATCGGTCACCCCCCCGGCCCCGCTACCTCGGAATCGAGGTGGCGGGGTCCCACCCACCCCCGTCCTCCCCGCACGTCTGGGAAGCCGTGCTCCGGGCCCGCCTCGCGCGGGCCGGAGTTTCGCCGGGTTCGTTCCGCTTGATCCGCTCCGATGGCGCGCGCGCCGTCGCCGAGATCGACCATCGCGCGGCGGCCCCCGCCCGGGCCGCGTGGCAGTCCCCGCCGGCGGACGTCGCCGACTTCCCGCTCGTTCCGTGGAAGACCTGGGGGACCCTGGTGGGAGCGAAAGCATGGCTCCGGGGAACGTCGAACCACCGGCGGCCCCGGCGCGCGGGTCCCGCCTCGCCCCCGTAGATCAGCGCCGGGGGCCCCGGAGGGCCCCGCCTCGACCGGGGCGTCGATCTCCGACTAGGTCAGGCCGATCGTGAACGTGGCGACCGTCAGTGTCACTCCCGAGACCGGGAGTAGGAGTGTGATCGTGCCGAGCGCCCCGTTGTTGATGAACGTCCCGGTCGTAGAGCAGACGGTCGCGCCGGCCGGGGCGCACGTGGCGTCCCCCGCGAACGAAGGCGACCCGGCGAAATACGCCATCCACGCCGCGGCGAAGGGGGTGACGAGGGTCAGGGTAACCTTCCCTCCCGTGATCGTGAAACCGCCGGCCGGGAACGTCTGCGTCGAGACCGCCGTGAGCGTGGCCTGCAGGATGGCGGTGCCCGTGCCTCCCTCGGTGTTGTTGAGCGGGCTGAAGATCGGGAGCCAGATCGTCGCGGCGCTCGCGGTGATCGATATCGGCGGAGGGTCGATCATCGTGGGGATCCCACCGTACTGAGTGAAGATCACGGCGCCGTAGTCGAAGGCGACCTGGGCGGCCGGCGCGTAGGTATTGTGCATCTGGACGACCACTCCCGCCCCGACCGAGACCTGATCCACAAGTCCGGGGGTCGTCCCGGTCAGCCCGAACTTCACCGTCTCCTGCGACCCGGTGAGGACGGGACCGATCGCTCCTCCGTCGGAGGCCGCGAACGGCGGAAGTCCGGCCGACCCGAGGACGAACGGCTGGGAGAGCTGCGCGTCGACCGCCTTCTGCGCGGACGCCTCCCGCAGGAGCGCGGCCATTCGACCGGCCTCGTTCTCGACCAGAAGGTTGTGATTGATGTCGTTGACCGACATGTACTGCGGCAGCGTAGTGGTCAGGTAGTTCGCCACGAACGTCACGACCAACAGGAGCCCTAGGATCGTCGCCACCGCGGACGCTTGCGCCTTGCGGCCCCGTCGGCGCCACGGCCGAACGGGAG
>JBAUAJ010000199.1:0-18362 GCA_049675585.1 Thermoplasmata archaeon | reverse complement strand
CGAGTCCAATGGGCGCGGGGCCGACTCCAAGCGCGTGCCGAACTGTCGCATCAAACCGGAGAATCCTCCGGCCGCGTTCGCTCCGAACTTTGAGAACATTCAGGCGATCCCGGAACCCAAATTCCCGTCTCGCTCGAGCAAATGCCATGTCCGATAGCGCCGGAGCGCCGGACTCCTTGAGTCGAAGATTTACGAACTGTAGGGCCTCGACTAGGGGGATATCCACATCAGTCCCGAGCGTCACGGCGCGACCGGAGTAGAGGTCCGTTAGCGCATCTCGGAGTAGTTCGTTCGTTCCCTCGTCTTCGGCCTGCGCCTCGGATGCTCCACTAATCTCGTCGTCGAGGTCCCACCCGAGAATGTCATCGACTGCTAGAAGGACCGCCGCCGTCTGCCGGTGTCGAGCGAGCGACGCCGGGAGAGAGCGAATACGTGCTAGAAACTCTTCAGAGAGCATGTGCGCCTTAACGGACTCCGGCGTCCATCCGGCCACCGCCGACTCACACAGCGAGCGGAGCCACGCACCTACCGGTCGAATCGCGGAATCGAGGAATAGATTCCGAACGATTTGCCCGGTGTCGTCCTGGCGGGGCATCTCCACGACATACGTCCGGGTCCGGAGAGCGTCCTCGATTTCGGACCGATAATTGAAAACCTTCGGGCCGCCGATCTTCAGATCGACGGCTTTCTGCGCTCCGCCCGCTCCCGGCATGCAGATTTTGTAGACCGCGCTCCAGCGGTTTCCAACCCGGAGGATTCCTTCGAGATTCTCCTCTTTCTTTAGATTCGAATCCAGCTCGTCGATTCCGACGACGCGGGCGGCCTCGAAAGTCCGAATCATCGCGGCGAACGTTCCGCTCGCAAGCATCTCCCCCCCGGCGAGTGTTACCGCAAGCTGAGTCGCGGTCGTCTTACCGGAGGATTTAGGCCCGACAAACGCAAGGTTAGCGCAGCACTCATCCGGCAGAACACTGCGCAAGTATCCTTGCGCTCCCCAAGTGAGGACGATATCGTAGTGCCATTCCTCGGAGAAGGTGACGTGCCGCCTTAGGATGGCCCGGGCATCTTCCCGAGTCAGAATCGGGGCGGGGTCACGCAGGAGCGTGCTCGACGGGTCGGGCCCCATCTTCTACCTCCTTCTCTTTTCGTTTGGGCCGAACGTGAATCTCCCCGTTGTACCAAATCTCGACTTTATCGCCGGGCCCCAGTTTGTTGCCCTTGAGCCAGTCCGGAGGGAGGACAATTCCGATCGACCGCCCGGTCCGGAAGATTCGGCGCTCTCGGAGATTCATTCAGGGACCCTCTGCATTGGTAATAGCACCCTCACCTATGCGCGGTGACCGACACGCGGTGAACTTGGGTAACTAGTATGCCGGACCTGTCAAGCCTAACCTCCGGGGAACGCGCGGTTTTCTTCGAGATTGAGCGACAATGGTCCAGATGTGCCCTTGTTTCCTACTCTTGGCTAAGGATGTGCACAGAAGCCGCCGCTAGGGCCACGCGCCCGGAATTCCCTTCAACCGACAGGACCCTGAATCGGGCGGTTACGCAGCTAGTCAAACGAGACTTCGTTGTCAGACTACGAACTCAAGATCGCGGTTCCTTCCATGTACTGACCACGACTTGGTCCCGCCTCCAGCCGGAAATACGGATTCTAATCGTCGGGACTGACATGCAGGTCCGCGGAACGAAGACCGAAGTTGCTCTGATGGTTCTTGGACCTGCGGCGCTTCCTGATGATTTACGGCAGAAGGTTTGGGGCGGGCCAGTGACCAAGGCCGAGCCCGGAGTCGTCTTCGAGTTTCGTGGACTCAAGCTAGGGGAAGGTAAGCACAAGGTAAACCTAGGCCCGCTCCCTCAAGCGATTCCGGCGGGGGAGCACCGAGTCGCATCGAACGTTCGGTTGGTAAATATGGTCTTTAGCCACCCAGAATAGCTTTCGATTTTCCTAGGCGCAAGGTTGGACCCGCCGAACCCCTAGTCGCACTCTACGCCATTCCTACGGAGTCCCTAGGAGCTTCCTGCCTCTTCGCTAGCAATCTCCTGTATCCCCGCCCACCCTTGACCCCACCTCAAGCGGTGCAGCCGGTGCTTCTGGTGCGTACCGTCAGGAGGAAGGGCACCGCTTGCACCACTCGCACCGCTTGGAGTGCCGTACGAGTCCATTTCGATTTCAAAAGCGACGAGAAATGCCCCACCCGGCCTAAATACTCCCTGACAGAGAGCAGAGTCAGGTAATCCATCGTGGGGTCTCTGACTCTGAAAGGCTCTAACCCCGGGGACCCTTCCCGCGGAGGTGGTGCCAAGATTCTGCGTTCGGTGCGGGACCCCCTTACAGACCGAGGCTAAATTTTGCGGAAGGTGTAGGTCCCCAGTTCCCGGGATGTCAGCGGGTCCGCCAACGCGGGCTTCGAACAGTAGAATTCACATTTGGATAGCGATCGCCGTGATTGTCGTTGCCGTCGTAACGGTGATTGCCGTCCTGGCCGTTCTGTCCTATCATAGCTATTCGTTCGAGATCTTGGAAACTACCGGGTTTCTTACCGACACAGGAAGTTACAATCAATCGTTTCCGGTCGGTTCGCAAGTCTCCGGAAGCTGGTCGACGCCAACGGGCGTGTCGGTGGATTTCTATATCTTTACGCCCGGCGGGACCCCGGTATTCGAGGGGTACGGTTACTCAGGCAGCTTCTCGTTCACGGCCGATTATTCTCCATATCTCTTCGACGTAAGTTCCTCGACCCTTTCTGACGTATCGGTTTCCGGGTCGTACTCAAGTTTGTGAAATGATTCCGAATTACTTTTTGGTGCGAGCAGGGTGACGGACCAAAACCCGGTCCTCCCCTTGTTCTTCAGCCACATCGTCCATTTCTTCGAGAGCCATCCCGACAAATTGTATCTCGGTGCCTCTGGCCCGCCGCGACAACACAAGGAGAGCGGTGCCGACCACGATTCCCACTATGGTTGCGGTGGCAAGGAAGACCTGCGTCGGAGCGGGTAGCGCGGCCCATTGGACGGCGGCCCCTACCGCTGAGGCAAGGCCGAAACCAATGAGGGTAAACCCCGCCCCGACGAAGAAATCCAACTCTTGCGCTAAGCCGTGAAGAAGCTTCTCTCGAATACGTCTGAATTGGGACTTGGGGAGGAATACCTGAGGCACATTATGCGGAATGTTGAAGTCGTACTGCGGTCCACCTACCGATACGTGCCCTCCGGGCGAAGGGGGCTCCGTCGGGCTAGTCAAGGGTTAGCTCTCCGGTCTTCGGATCAATGATTCCAAGCAATACGGCGCTAAACGCCATGGAGTTGCCACAGTTCTTACAAATTAGGATAACGAATGGGAATACGGTCCCTCCAACTACCAAAGCGCCCTTCGCGAACGGAGCGCTCTGGAACACTTCCTCGTTCAAATCGAATTCCCGCGCCCCGCATGTGGGACATCCGGTAGGCAGGGTAGCTTTGGCCTGAAGTTTGGAGACAGCTGCCTTCAACTTCTCTGGCGGAATCTTCAAGGTAGCGCTCCTCCGGAACCATCATCGGCGCGGCCAAGAAGATAACGGCATTACCTAGAGCCACCGGACTTGGGGTTCCTCCGAGGCGCCGCCAAGCCTCGGCTGAAAACGGGTCGGCCCCCGGTTGCCCGGGGGTCTGAAGTGGTTCGCAGCTGGTCGGCGGGGTAACCGGTTCGGTTGGGTTGCCGTGGAAAAGGGCCGGGGCTCTGACGATAGACGTCTTGCTCAGCTTAGAACCGATCTGGTCGAAGTCAGCAATCAAGAACCTTTAGTCCCCGACCATCCTCATCGCGAACTCCACGAGAGAGAGTCAAGCCGCGCGCGTATGCCGCTCTCACCATTCGACTCGGCCGGTTCCTTCCGCCAAGTCGAAGCGGAGTTTACCCGGGGCTCCGTTGATTGCCCGGACCGCGTCGAGTCCAAAGAGGTTTGGCATGGGAACTTCGACGATTTCTTTTCGCACCACGATGCCACTCACTTTCTGCTTGACGCGTCGGGCATGTGGGTAAAACACTCTGAAGTCCTCTATCACCACCCTGTCGAGATTGTCGTTCAAGTAAAGGGTCAGGTTTCCAGGGTACACCGGCTCCAAGGTCATCCCGTTTATTCCCGCTACCGGTTTGGTGGGTAAGCGTTCCACTTTGATCCCCAGTTTCCTCGCGGTCTCCTCGTTCAGCGAGGATGAGTTGGACCCGGTATCGACCAGAAACTCGGTGTTAACAAACGGTCCCTGTCCTGGGCTCGTCTTTTCAGTAACGTAGGGTCCTGACGGGCGCGGAATCATTACGGCGACGAAAAACTGGAGGTTATCGGGGTCGAAGGTGAGTTCGACCTGTCCCATTCATAGCACCCACTTCAGACCACGCTGGATAACTAAGGCGACGTACACTCCGGGAATCTCTGCGTAACGAGCTAGAAGTCCAGCCTCCTCCTTCGAGGAGTCGAGGACCTTTCCATTTGCTACCGCCACGTACATCCCCTTGTAGCGTTCGAGACTCTCCCCGTGAACCTTAGCCCAACGAAGATTCTGCCGGTACGCATTGAAGGCCGCGATTGCCTCCGCGGGAACCGTTGCTACCGTTTCGCTCATCTTAGATTCAGTAAAGCGAGGAAGCTCGTAAATATATGAAACCCCCGTTGTTGCGGGCCTCCCCGAGACTTGAAAAGGCGTGGCCCCCAGCGAACCGGGGGCCGAAGGGGTTAGCTCCCTATCGGTGGAGGACCGAAGGAAGAGCGTACGTCGGCACGTCTCGCGGAAGGAGTTGGCTATCTCGGCCTCGGAATAGGCGGGGTGGACAATTGCCGTTCGGAACGGCACTTTCACCGTCAGGCGGCGGCTTCGTAGTAGTACTCGCCCTTCGCCCGTTGTTCGCGATCGAGCACCGACCCTTCTCGATTGATTCGGGGTCGGAGAGTCTCCGCGTCGCGTCGGAACGTGATGTCGACCGTCCGCAAGAGTCGGTTCATCCCCTCGCGCATCGCGAACGGCCCGTCCCCTCGGCCTCGGGCTCCCTCGGTCCCCTCAGGTCGGAATACCATCAATTCATCGCACGCGAGGTCGAGGAAGTAGACGTCGTGGTCGACGACCAGAGCGGTGACCGCTTGGCGCTCGACCTGCCGGCGCAGGAGCCGGGCCATCGCCATTCGCTCGTCTGCGTCGAGGTAGGCCGACGGTTCGTCCAGGAGATAGAGCGCGGCCGGCCGCGCGAGGGCCAACGCCACGGCCGCCCGTTGCAGCTCCCCCCCGGAGAGATCCGGAAGGGCGACATCGAGCACCTCATCGAGGTGGAGCCCCGGCACCAGCTCGCGTTCGAACAACTTCGCGTCGAACGTCGGATCGGACGCGAGCGCTTCCGACCGGGCGCGGAGGCTCGCCGATTGCGTGGCCTTGAGGTACTGCGGTTTGTAGCTGACGGTCACGCCGGCGGGCGGGGCTCCGCGCGTGGGGGTCTCGGCGCCGGCGAGCATCCGAACGAACGTCGTCTTTCCGGTCGCATTCGGTCCGACCACGCCGACGGTGGTACCCTTCGCAAGAGAACCAGCGCCCACGGAAAGGGAGAACGCGGGGAATGTCTTCTCGAGCGCAGGAAACTCAACGGCGGTGTTCTGCCGGACGCTCGGCTTCGGCGGATGCGCCACGAATCGAACGGGCTCGGTCCGGAACCGCACGTTCTCGTCCTTCAGGTAGCCGGTCAGGTAGGTGTTGATCGCCGAGCGCATCGGGATCGGGTGGCTGATCACTCCGAACGCCGCCGGCTCTCCGTAGATCAGATGCGCCTGATCGGCCAGGTAGTCGAGCAGCGCCAGGTCGTGCTCCACGACGACGACGCTCTTCGTCTCGCCCAGCCGGCGCAAGAGACGGGCGATCCGAAGTCGGTGGACGATATCGAGGTAGCTCGACGGCTCGTCGATAAGGTAGAGGTCCGCGTCGGTCGCGAGGGTGCGGGCGATCGCGGCCATCTGGAGCTCTCCTCCCGAGAGTTCCCCGAGCTTTCGGTCCGCACGACCGGCGAGGCCGACGTCCTCGAGGGTGCGAGCGGCCCGGGGACCGTCGCCGACGAAAGCGCCCGCGGTCGACTCCTCGTCCGCCAGCCGGTCGACGTACTGGGGTTTGACCGCGGTCACCAGGTTCCCCTTCGAGACGCGCTCGAAGTGGGCCCGCATCGCCGTGCCTCGATAGCGATCGAGGACCTTCGACCACTCCCCGCCGTGCTCAAAGTCGCCGAGATTCGGCACGTCCCTACCGGCGAGCAGCCGCAAGGCCGTCGACTTCCCCGTCCCGTTCGGCCCCAGGAGTCCGGTGATCCCTTGCACCGGTGGCACGGGCAGTCGATAGAGTCGGAACCCGTTGTACCCGTAGCGGTGCACGATCTCCGACTCGTTCGCCTCCGGCGTGTTGAGGATCTTGATCGCGTCGAAGGGGCACTTGTGCACGCAGATCCCGCAGCCGATGCAGAGCGTCTCGGAGATGATCGGCCGGCCGGTCGGGCCCTCGACGATGCACTCCTGCCCCATCCGGACCGGCGGACAGTACGCCTGGCACTCCCACTGGCACTCCTTCGGATGGCAGCGATCTTCGAGGAGGATGGCGATGCGCGCCACGGCTCACGCTCCCCGGCGGTCGGCGAGGATTCGGCCGTCCTCCATCGCGAGGTGGCGGGAGGCGCGCGCCGCGACCGAGGGGTTGTGCGTGACCAGGAGCAGGGTCGCTCCCCGGTCCGCCCGCACTCGGGTCAAGAGCTCGAGGATCGCTCGGGTGTTCCCCGAGTCGAGCTCGCCCGTCGGCTCGTCGGCGAGCAGAAGTCCCGGCCGGTTCGCGAGGGCCCGGGCGATCGCGACCCGCTGTTCCTCGCCTCCGGAGAGCTGGTGCGGGAACGCGCGCTCGCGGCCCGAGAGCCCGACCTCCGCGAGGAGCTCAGAGGAACGGGCCTGCCGGTCGGCCCGGGAGAGTCCCAGGGCACGCATCGGCAGCTCGACGTTCTCTCGCGCGGTCATCGTCGGGAGAAGGTAGAATCGCTGGAAGATGAACCCGACCCTTTCGAGGCGAAGTCGAGATCGCTCGCGATCGGACCGGGCGCCCACCGGCCGGTCGTCCCAACGCATCTCTCCCGAGGTCGGGGTGTCGAGCAGCCCCAGCAGGTTGAGCAGGGTCGTCTTCCCGCATCCACTGGGCCCCTCGATCGAGACGAACTCGCCCGGCTCGAAACGCACCGTGATCCCCTGCAATGCCCGAACTTCGTCGGCCGACCCGCGGGAGTACACGCGGGCGACGTCGCGGAGTTCGACGATCGGTACGTTCGCCCCGCTCATCGCAACGACTCCACGATCGGGAGGCGGAGCGCGGAGCGCGTCGCCACGGCACTGGCCAGGAGCGATAGCGCCAGGATGCCGAGCACCAGCTCGGCGAGCAGGACGGGAGCAAAGACGGCGAGTTGGGCGGCCTCGCGAACTGTCGCTGTCCCATCCGCGGCGAGCCCGGCGACGAGGAGGTAGCCCCCCACCACGCCGGCGACCGCTCCGCCCCCCGCGATCAGCGTCCCGTCTCCGACGATCGCGGCCGCGATCGAGCCTACCGGAATGCCGAGCGCTCGCTGAATGCCGATCGACCGTCGCTCCCGTTCGACGCGCCGCAGGAGGACGAGCGTCAGGAAGATCACTCCCACCGCGATCCCCACCGAAGAGAGAGCGAGGTAGAATCCGGTGAGCACCGCGCTCGCCGACTCGAGTTGTTGGGCCTCCTGGGAGAGGGTGCTGACGGTGTAGGCAGGGACGAGCGCCTGGATCGCCGCGGCGACCCGATCGAGCGCGGCCGGGTTCCCGCTCACCGATCCGTTCACCGCGACCTCGATCGAATCGGCGGCATCGGGGACGATCGTGCCGGTTCCGTTCGCATATCCGGTGAACACCTGCAGGTCCGAAAGAGGCAGCACGATCGCATAGGCCGCGGTCGGCGCGAGGAGGGAGAACGGAGGTCCGAAGAGCCCCGTAACGTTGTATCGGGTGGCGGCGGAGATGTTGTCGTCCAGGGCGAGCCAAAGGGACCCGCCCACCGCGACGTCGAACTGCCGCGCGTACGGCGCGGAGACGATCACGTCGTTCACGGCGGGTCCGCCATAGGTTCCGCCCGCGAAATGGCTGGAGTCGTTGGGATCCCCGAGCGGTAGGGGGGTCGGGAAAACCCCGTTCTCGGTCGGCCCCAGCGTCGCGCTGAACTGTGCCGGGACGACGCCCTCGGCGAGCACCGGTGTGACATTGCCGCTCGCGTTGAACGCGTCGACCGCCAGGCTGAGCGAGGGAGAGGCGTGCGTAACGCCCGGGATCAAAAGTATCCGGTCGGTAAGCGCATGGGCGCCGGTGATGCCGTGCGCCCCCGCCGCGCTGACGACGATCTGATAGCCGGCGTTCTCGAGCGCGGCCAGTTCGTGATCGGCGACCCCGCCCCCGACCGAGATGAGGACGACCGGTAGGGCGACCGCCGCTCCGATCGCCGCGATCGCCAGCAGTCGCTGGAATCGCGCGTGGCGCCCTCCACGGCCCCACCCCGAGCCGGTCACGGGGCCCGGAGCTCCTCCGCTACCGGCAGTGCCATGGCGCGCGCGGCGGGGGCGATCGCCGCGATCAGGCCGAGGACCAGGACGGCGGCTACGCCGCTCAGGATCACCTGAGCATCGAACGAGACGAACGAGAAGGCGGCCGGTAGGCCCCCGATCAGTCCCAGCAGGAACCGGTTCAGCGCGAGAGCGCCCCCGTACGCGATCGGGAGCCCCACCGCCAGTCCCAACGCGGAGAGCAGGAGGGACTCCTCGACGATCCGAAGTCCCACGGTCGCCCGCGTCGAACCGATCGCGCGCAGCAACGCGATCTCCCGACTTCGATCGTCCACCGACATCTGAAGGATGGTGGTCGTGAACAGCGTCGCCACGACGACGCCGATCGCGCCGACCAGGAAGCCGAAGGTCCGGTAGAGGTTCACGACGTGCTGTATCTCGCCCAGGATGTTCCCGAGGGTGAACAGACTGAGCCCCGGGAGGGCGACCGCGATGCGCGCCTCGTCCGTGGTGGGGTGCGTCGGGTCGGTGAGGTGGATCAGGACCAGGGTCGCGTAGTCGGTGGAGGGTGTCGCCCCGCCGTAGATCTGCTGGAGTTCCGAAAGATAAACGAACCCCAGCAGCGCGGACGGGATCAACCAGAACGGTCCCGAGATCCCGGCGACCTGGAACTCGGTCGCGTTACCGAACCAGCTGTTGAGCGCGGAGGTCGACGACGGCTCGGACGCCCCGGCCCACAGTCGATCCCCGACCCGGACGTGGAGCACGCCCGCCAAGGCCTGGTCGAGGACGATCTGGTGGGTCGACGGTCCCGCGAACGTCCCGTTCGCGTAGTGCGGATCTCCGGGAGCGGTGAACCCCGCCCCCTGATAGATCGTCGGCGTTTCGATGCCCGCGTTGTCGGACGGAATCCAGCCGACGGTCCCCGACTCGGTGTACGTCCAACTGGTCGGTACCGAGTGGTTGAGCGCGTCGCCGCGGAGCGACGAGTTCCCGAACGCCAGGTCCTCGATCAGCCAGGGACTCGCGGTCGCCACATTCGGATCTACGGTCGGGATCTTCGTCGCGAGCGTATGGGCATGCGCGAGCGGAGGGAATTCACCGGAGGTGATATTCGACCCGGGGCTTACCGCGAGAAGGTCGACGCCGCTCGCGTAGGCGAGCGCGGTGGAGCTCGTCTGGACTCCGGCGGCCAACGAGAGCAGCAAGACGACCAGGCCCACCGCGAGACCAATGCCGAGGACGGTGAGCGCCGACCGGCCCGGGCGACGGCGAATCGCATCGATCGCGTACCGCACCGACGCCTCCCGATCTCGACGCTACGCGTCGAGCTCGAGGCGGAGCTCGCCGAAAGTGATCCGGTGTTCGGCCTCGACATTGTACTTGTGGATCGATTCCTCGCTAACGGTTGAGGCCCGGACGACGACGGAGTCGGGGAGGCCCGGGAACCGGCCCACGAGGCCGTGAAGAAGCTCCCGAAGGACGTCCTCTACGAACCGAGGGCGGCGGTGGGCATTGAGGACGACCTGGGCCTCATCTCCCCGCTTGAGGATCGCGTAGGTGGGGCTAGACTGCGCGGCCTCGATCGCTTCGATGATCTCGTCCACCTCGACATCGGCTTCCCCGCTCAGCTCGAGCACCAGACGGGTCCGATTGCGTTGATTGTGGGTGATCATCGGCAGCTCCCGCAGCGTCGGGTCGGCCAGCGCCGGGTATTCGGCCAACAGACGTTCCCGGCACGTCTCCATCGCGCAGGGGCAGGCGGTCATCCCCACGGCTTCCGCACCGACGGCTCGACGTACGACGATCGTTCCGTCGGCCGATCGGCTCGCCCGGGCTTCCGCGATCAGGGTGTAGTCCTCGAAACTGCTTCTCTCTTCCCGGATCCCGCGGCGCAGAAAGTACTCGGCCGACGCCTCGACGGAGGCCTCGGTCGCATAGGCGTGCCGAGCGAGCAGCTCGCGCGAGATCGCGGAGCACGCCGCTTCCAGCCCTTCGGCCGGGCGTGCGACCGTCGTATCGACGATCTCGGCGAGGATCTCCGCGTTCCGCGAGAGGTCGGAGCCCTTCCGGCTCGACGGAAGGTCGACCGCGATCCGGAAATCCACGGCGAGTGAGTTCACGCGGCCGGGTCGCGAGATGACGAGCGGCTTCCGAATGGAGGAGAGGCCGACCGACCGAAGCCGCAACCGGCCGCGGGTCGGTGTCTCGGCATGAATGTCCTTGGAAGGGGCCATCGGCGCTACTACGGGGCGTTGCCTCAAATGAGTTCCCGCCGCCCGACTCACCCGGCCATCCGCGCAGGCTTATACACCCGGGCTCGATGTTCCCACCGATGAGCGACGCCGCGCCCGCCCCCCCGGCCGCCGTACCTCCCTTCGCTCCCACCACGACCGGCCCGTACGCGGAGCGGGAGAAGCTGATGGCCGAGAAACTGAAGCAGATCTACGACCCCGAGATTCCGATGAACATCGTCGATCTCGGCTTGATCTACGGGTTCGAGTGGCAAGGGGACGACGTCAAGCTCAAGATGACGCTCACCGCGCCCGGCTGCCCGGTCGCGGGCATCCTGGCCGAGGAGATCAAGGGCGCCCTCGAGAAGGTTCCCGAGGTGCACAGCGCCACGATCGACATGGTCTGGGAGCCTCCGTGGACCCCCGACCGGATGAGCGACTTCGCGAAGAAGCAGTTCGGCTACGCGTAGCGCTCCTCCGCGAGCGCGATCCCCCCGGCGATCATCCGGCGCCCACGCGCCCTGCGAGCACGGCGAGGGCGAATCCGAGAGCCAGGCCAGAGACCGGTCCCGCCCCCCATCCCAGCAGGATGCTACGGATCGGCTTCCAGAGGACCGTGGACTGTCCGCGGGCGACGCCGGTGCCGATCATCGCCCCGACCAGCGCCTGGTTTAGGGAGGTGAAGAGGCCGAACCCGACCGAGGTGAGCACGACGATCGACTGCGCCAGCTGAGCGCTCATCGCCATGCGCGGGTCCAGACGGACCAGGTCGAAGGCGACCCGCTGAAGGAGGGGTCGTCCCCAGGTCAGCACACCGACCGCCAGCCCCACGCCCCCGATCACTCCGGCCAGTAAGAGTTCGAACAGTCCGGTCATAACGAACGCCCCGGACGCGTTGGAGACGTCGTTGGCCCCCATCGCAAACGACGCGGCGGCCCCGACCCCGACGAGACCGAGGATCGCATGACGGCCGAGCCGAGCTACTCCCGGGCTCGGCGGCCGAAGGCGGTCCGATAGCCGGACGATAGCGTATCCCAGACCGAAGGCGGCGAACGGAGCCACCGCCCAAAGGACGAGGAGCGCGCCGATCGTCCCCCAGTTGATCGGGAGACCGCTGCCGAGGCCCGCGCCGACGGTGGAGAAGACGAGGATCTGAATCGTGGAGGTAGGGATCGTCAGGAAATTGTATCCGCTCGTCAGGACGAGCGCGGCGGTGATCGCGGCGAGCGCGATCCCCAGGGCGACCGCCGACGTCCGCAGGATCCCATGGCCCACGGTCGCCTCGACACGGCCACTGGCGAGTGCCGCGCCGAGGAACGCGAGGGGCGCCATCAGGAGGAGCGCCGACCCGGGGCGGATCGCCCCCGCGGCGTACGGCATTCCCATGCATGCCCCGGTGTAGTGGGCCCCGATGCTGATCGCGAACCCAAACGCCGAGGTGAACAGCAGCACCGAGAGGAGACCGATCATCGCCGAGTCTCCCGATCGGTCCCAGCCAGGATCGGGAGGCCGCGAGCGATATTCTGCCCTTGAACGATCATTCCTCCACTCGTCCGCGGGTCACGACCCGATCGCCGTCCACGTAGAGGTCGCCGCCTCGCAGGTACAGCCACGCCCACCACGACGTACTGTTCGTCCCTCCCAGGTGCACGTTTCGCCCGATGTGCAGGGTGATCGTCCCGACCCCCTGGTCCTCGAGCAGCGGGGCTGTGGCGATCCACGGGTTGAGCCCGACCGCGATCGATCCGGGTCGATCCCGGCCCGGTCCCGCGTTCGCATAGCTTTCCTCGAATGTCGCGGCGCCCTCGTCGTAGGAGCTTCGGGTCAACCGGCCGCCGACGAACGTCCATCGACCCCCCAGAAAATCACCCACGGCGTTCGACAATCCGACCGAGCTGCGGACGTTCGACCGGAAGACGCCCTCGGCATACCGCTCGTCGATCGCCGTCGTGACTACCCCTGCGGGCAGCGTAACGAGGTTCCAGGCTCCCTTTCGCTCTGCCGGCCCGACCTCCCCGTCCGATAGGATCGGCCGCCGGCGGCGCAGGCGTAGGCGAATCTCGGTGCCATTGGGGTGGGTGATCCGGAGTTCCCGGCCGGCCGCCAGCCGTTGGACGAGCTTCTCGCCGCGACGTCGCAGTTCCGCCGGGTCGACGAGCGCCCCGTCCACGAGCTCTCGACGCCATCGAGCGAGATTTACGCCGTACATCCGGGCGGACGCGGCGGAGGCCCGCCCGACGGCCATCTGTACCGCCCGGACCCCCGCACGCGCGGCAGCGGCGTACAGGGCGTCATCGTACCGGCAGAGGCGGTCCCGCACGTCGGGCGAGAGGGCGTGGAATCGCTCTCGATCACTGGGGCCAAAGAAACTAACGAGGGCGTCGGTCCGCCCGATAGCGGCGCGAACGTGCTCCCCCATCGCCCCCAGGTGCTCTCGGGGCGTGCTCGCAGCGCTCGCCCAGTAGCTCGGCTCGTCGCGGAACAAGAGAAGCGGCCGGGCCCCGATTTCGAGGGCTTCGAGCACGAACGCGTTGGCCTCCGCCAGCGTCGAGCTCCACGCGTCGATCGTGACGCGTTCTCCTTTGCGAACCCGCAGGCATCGGCGGAGGACGTTGCGCGCCATCTCGCGGGCCCGTGCGTCTGGCGGACGGCTCGACGACATGGTCGCATCACGCCGGACCGGGCTCTTGAAGCCGGGGTGACCTGTAACCGCGAGGTCGTATCGTAATCGGTGAGCCGCGAGTTCCTCGACCCGTTTCGGAGCATGCGAACTCCAGACGAACGCTCCGCTCCCGACCGAATAATCCCCCAGGTACTTGGCAAGCGAGTACGCCACCTCCCCCCGGTTTCGGCCGCGTTCCGACCGACCGGGCCGTCGCCCCAGTTGGCGAACCTCGTCGATCGCCCGGGCCCGCCATTCCCCCCAGTCCGACGTGCGAACTACTTCGACGCGCGGATGTCGGGTCATCCAAGGTTCTGACCACGGAGCGGTCGCCAGGGTCGGACCCGTGACGATCAGCCGCATCGGTGCTCCTCGGTGGACGAGCCGGTCGACCCCTCCCAGGAATCGGCCGAGCTCGATCGACGAGCCGGCCGGGGGGCGCCTCGTTCCGTTCGGAAGCTCCAGTGGGACGACGGCATCGAATCGCGAGCGAGTCGACACCCCCCCGAGCGTCGGGGGGAACCCAGAATCGTACCGGCCGGACACCGCGGCGGGATGCCCTTCCGGGGAGCCCAAGGAGAGGAGCAGCGCGGCGTCCGGAAGGTCGAGGTACACTCCCAGCACATCGGCGGGTCGGAGAGCGGCCACCGGATCCGGCCGCACCGGGGACGGGTCGTACGGCGTGGGGCGAACCCCGTACGCCTGCCAGATTCGCCGCACGGTCATG
Organism: Thermoplasmata archaeon; assembly: GCA_049675585.1. Classification (GTDB taxonomy): domain Archaea; phylum Thermoplasmatota; class Thermoplasmata; order Lutacidiplasmatales; family UBA184; genus Lutacidiplasma. The sequence continues at coordinate 4,179 of JBAUAJ010000199.1, read as the reverse complement.
TGACTGACACCGTACTCTCGTCCCAGGGCCCGGGTGCTGCGCCGCCCGGGTCCGAACGACGGGGGAGCGAGGGTCGCTTGGACGATCGCCCGCACCGTGCGGCCGGCGATCTGGCCCGACGCCGACGGACCTCGCGGCTGAACCTCCAACCCCGCGAGTCGAAACCGTCGAAACCGATCGCGCCACCGGGCCACGGTGAGCCGGCTGATGCGTTCGGCGCGGGCGATCGTCTGGTTCTCCGCGCCGGCCGCGGCGGCGAGAACGATCCGGGCCCGTAGCGCCCGAGCGCCCGGGGACTCTTCCTTCGCCCACCGATCGAGCCGGGCGCGTTCCTCGGGGCTGAGTTCGATCACCGGCGCGACTCTCAAGGATCTCTTCTCCGACGACGAAGTCCACCGAACATCGGACAATTGATAAGTCTACTTGAAGATGTTACACCATCGTAGGGCTACATATCCCTCGGCGTCCGTGGTCGCTCCGATGCCCGCCCCACGTTCCCCTAAACGCGCCGAACCGTCCCGCCGAAAGCCGACCGCCTCGGAGATCGCGCCCGGGATCTTTGTGGGGGGATGGAAGGATGCGGCCTCGTTCGAGGGCGCACGGGTCTGTGTGCTCGACGAAAAGCCCGAGGAACTCGGTCAGCTCGCGGGCGCGGAGCACTTGCCGATCTACGACGGAGCGAAGGACGCCCCGATCCTCGCCAACCTCGACCGGGTCGCGGACCTGATGCACGCGGCCCACGTCCGCGGCGCGCCCGTTCTCGTGTTCTGCGGCCACGGGGTCCGACGCGGGTCGCTCGGGGGCGCCTGGTACCTGCATCGGTACGAACGGCTCTCGCTGGAGAAGGCGTTCGACCGGATCGAGGCGGTGCGACCTCAGATCCAGCGTCCGAGCGAGTGGATGCGCGGCTGGAAGGTTCTCGAGTCCCCCGCCCCCTGATCTTCCGCGACCATGCGTCGAGAACAGGATCCGGATCCGGCCTGGGTCGCCTCGTTAGCGAACGTCTCCGTGGATCGGGCCGAAGGGTCGATCGCAGAGGCACGGCGGGAGGAGGCTCTGTTTCGGTACATCGCGCGCCGTCACCGAGAGGGGGGCCGCCCCGGTTACATCGAAATTGACGCGCCCCTCGAGCTGTACGCGCTGACACGATTGCTCCGACCTCGCCACGTGGTCGAGGTCGGGGTCTCCTCGGGCGTCTCGTCGGCCTACCTCCTGGCCGCGCTCGTCCGGAACGGCCGGGGGACCCTCCACTCCGTCGACCTGCCGTCGTGGGCCGCCGTACCTCCTCACGCGCCCGCGCGCCACCGGGCGTCATGGTCGCTCCCTCCCGGGCGTACCTCCGGCTGGGCGGTTCCTTCCCGCCTTCGAGGGCGCTGGGACCTTCGACTCGGCGACAAAGCCGACCTGCTGCCCGCCCTCGCTCAGGAGATCCCTGGAGTAGAGTTGTTCGTGTACGATGTACCGCACACGGACCCATCGGCCTACCGGGAGTTCCTCGACCTCGATCGGTGTTTCGCTGTAGGTTCGGTGGCGATCGCGGATCACGGCCCGAGCGCGGGGTTGTGCGATGCGCTCCGACGCTGGTCCCGCCGGCGCCATGCTCGACCGGTTCGCCGCGTCGGCCTGGGGCTGTTCGGATTTCGAAGCCGCCGACGGGCGAAGGAGCGTCGGAGCGGCGGAGACCGCTCTACCCGCGACGCTCGCGCATCGCCGCGGAGTCCTGCTCGAATTCGACCGCGAAGAAGTGTCTCACTTCCGCCTCGAGCCGATCCTTAGGGATCGTCGGGGAGGTGAAGTCGCCTACGACCGAGACGCCGGTCGATCGTCCGTTCGGGACGTAGAAGAGGAAGAACTGCGACCCCGCAAACGGCCCTTCGAGCACGGAGTATGCCACCCCCAGAGGGTGGTAGGAGACCCAGTGCATCGTGAACCGCGACGATTCGCCCCCGAAATCCTGCTCCCAGGAGTATGTACCCGAGTTTCCCTCGCCCCGCTCCCGCCGCCAAGCTCGATGCTGGTGGGCTCGGGAGTGAGGGTCGCCGGAGCCGACGAACTCCCAAACGTCGGCGAGCGGCAGGTCAAATTCGCTCCCTTCGTCGCGGATCAGCACCATCGCGCGGGAAGAGCGACTATCCCTATTACGTCCCCGCGACCGACCGATCGGTAAAGCGGTAAAGGGGGCATCGCCTCGTGCCCCGCGTGATACTGCGCGACCTTCGTTGGGAGGATTTCGAGTCGCTCACCGAATCGTACTGGGAGCTCTACGACGAGCGCGACCGAGGGGAACCGGTCGGAGTGCTGCTGTTCGCCGAGCGCCCATCCGCCGCGGCGGAAGCCGCCTGGTTTTCGGGTCTGTACCAGAGGACGCTGAAGGGGGAGGAGATCGCCGTCGTGGCGGAGACCGAGGGACAAGCGGTGGGTCTCTGCCAGATCCGACCGGCCTCGGTCCAAGGGCCGACCGGGGAGGGAGGCCACGTCGGGGAGCTTGGCATCCTGGTACACCACCGGCATCGAGGACAGGGCGTGGGCCGCGCGATGATCGAGCGCGCGCTCGAGCTCGCCATGCCGCGCTACGAAATCGTGCGGCTCAAGGTCTTCGCGAACAACGAGCGGGCCAAACGACTCTATCAGGAATTGGGCTTCGTACTCTGCGGTCGGCTACCCAACGCGATCCGTCGCGGTTCGACCTACATCGACGAGGAAGAGATGTACATCGACCTACGGCGCCCGGACTCTTCGGGCGCTCCCACCAAGCGTTAAGCGGGACGAGCGCTCCGAAGCTCGATGACGGATGCGTGGGAGCAGGAGCTCCTCACCGAGCGCCAGATGAAGGACGAGTTCATGGCGCGGCACGCCGAATCGCCGTTCCTCGGCGGTCGAGTTCCATTCCACCCGCTCCGCTACTTTTCACCGGACACCACGTTCCGGCTCCGGGCCACGCTCGCGCGCCGACCCGTCCCGGAGGAAGCGTACCTTCGGACGAATCGGGACAACCAGGCAGTGATGCGATATCTCGGCGATCTGAAGTTCCAGCTCGGGGGCCGCGCGGCGCACCTAAGGGTCTATCACGCCGGGGAGGGGGTCGGTACCTCCGCCTTCGTTCCGTTCCGGGACCGCACGAGCGGAAAGGAGAGCTACGGGCCCGGGCGTTACCTCACCCTCGAGCTCAACGAGGCCGACGTCTACGAGCTCGACTTCAACCGTGCGTTCAATCCGTATTGTGCCTACACGGACGACTACGAGTGCGGATTCCCCCCGGCGGAGAACGACCTCCCCGTCGCCGTCACGGCGGGGGAGATGGCGTGGGCCGCCGACCGAAACCCCCGGAGCCCCTCCGCGCATGCGATCGCCCGCCGCGGTCCCGCAGCCCCGGCCGCCCCGGCTCGGAAGGTTACACGTGCGCCATCACGCTCAGGATCCCGTCGATCACGAACTGGACCCCGACCGCGGCGAGGATCAACCCGAGCACGCGCGTCATCGCCATCACGCCGACCCGCCCGAGCGACCGGAAGATCCCGTCGCCGTACCGCAGGATCACGAACGTCAGCGCGGACGTGATCAGGATCGCGACGAACGTCGCGATCACGATGATCGGGTCGTTCCCCGCGTTCCCCTCGTAGATCATCACGACCGAGATCGCTCCCGGTCCCGCGAGCAGGGGGATCCCGAGCGGCACGACCGACAGTTCGTCCCGCCGCGCGATCGCCTCCTCGCGGTCCTGGGTCGTCAGTCGCACGCGGGTGATCTCGCCGTGGAGCATGTCGAACGCCACGACGAACAGGAGGGCTCCCCCGGCGATCTCGAACGCCCCGAGCGATAGCCCGAAGACGGCGAACAGGAACCGACCCAGGAGGGCGAACACCGCGAGCACGCCGCCCAGCACCAGGACGGCGCGTTGCACGATCACGGCCCGGTCGGAGGCGTCGAAACCCTCGGTGAGCGAGACGTAGAACGGGAGCGTCCCGAGCGGGTCCACGATCGCGAAGATGCTGATGATGATCTCCGCGAAGACGGCGATGTTGAGCGGCACCCGACGGTCCTCGGCCGGGACGGGGAGCCGGCGGACCTTTCAGCTCTTCGACCGGGGACCGTCGCTCAGGCGCGTCGGCCCGACAGTCGCTCGGCCGGCGCTCGACCCGAGCGCGGGCGGCCGGAACGCGGAGACGAGCGGCCCCGCAC
>JBAUAJ010000198.1:0-1780 GCA_049675585.1 Thermoplasmata archaeon | reverse complement strand
CGTTCAAATTCCCGAGGATTTGGGAGGGATTGCCGCTGTTGATCTGGTTGAACACCACCGAAGTGCTCGAAGGTTCGATGAAGGTCGTCGTTTCGCCCAGGCCGATGTTGAAGCTCTGCCAGTTGATGAAGGCCCGGTCGGACGTGTGAATGGTCAGTTGCGACCCCTGGCTGGCGAACGACGCGCTTCCCTGGCTGACAGTCGCGCCGGCGGGATTCGCCAGCGCTCGCACGCCGCACAGACACGCCGCCGCCAGGACGCCGGCAGCCGGCAGGATGCGCCAAAAACGAAAATCAAAACAACTCTTCAACATGTTGCCAAGTAATGCACGGAAAGTATCGCATGGGTCGCCTGTGGGAGAACGCATTTTATTGTGACGTTTGTGTTAAATGTTAGAACTGCGCGTCCAACGCGAAACCAAATTGCGGTTGATACGCCGAAATGTCCGCCGTGCTCAGGAACGGCCAGGAAAACAGCAATTTGGCCTCCCAGTGGGTGCCCACCGCGCCGGCCAGGCTGAAGCCCGCGCTCCAAAGTTGCGTGTGGGACGGCAGCGTTTGCGGGTCCAGCAGAAATACTTCCGCGTAGTCCATGTAAATCGAACCGCGGAAGGTCAGCGGTTGGTCGCCATTCACATAACCCACCAGGTGCGGCGGGGTCTTTTGCTCGGCTGAAACATGGTAGCCCGTGTCGCCGAACACTTCGCCTTCATGGTAGCCGCGGACGCTGGCCACGCCGCCGGCGCCAAATTGTTCGTTGCTGATCAACGGCTCGCTGGCCCATTGGCCGTCCGCCCGCACCGAAAATATCCAGTTGTCGTAGATGTCAAAATCGCGCGACAGGCTCGGCGTCAGGGTGACCCAATGACCGCGGGATTCCGGGGAACCGGTGATGCTGTCCAGGTTCGCGGTCGTCCCCGAGAACCAGGTGTTGACGCTCAGGCCCAGTCCGAAGGCCGTGGTTCCCCGCGCATCGCGCAGGCTGCCGTCATACCGCAGCGCAAACGGCATATACTGCAGGAAGCTGGTGGTCACGGGAACCGGCGAGGACACCGTGCTGATGGTGGGAGGGTTGGGATTGCCCAGCGCATCGACCGTGGTCTGAATGAACAGGAAGTTGTTCGTCTTGAAGGTGGTCAGGTCGTACGTTTTGAAATCCAGCCCGGACGACCACGAGGACTGCACCGCTCCCGTCTCAGATATGGGCCCGCTAAACCTGAAGCCGATGGTTTCATCAACTGTCAGGCTTTCCTGATCGTTTTGCTGGGTGATTTGTTCCACGCCGGGGATGTCGAGAATGTTCATCTGCGGAGACATCTCCGTGCCGGTGTCAATCGTGGACCGGCTGGCATACATGTTCAATTCCGGGGCTCCCGTGGGCGGGGGCAGGTTGAATTTCCGCGTGGCCTCGCTGTACCCGAAGCTGCCGGGGTTCGCGGCCACCTGGTCGGCGACGTCTCCCGGTGCACCGAGCGGCATACGGTAAAAGGCGCTGTAGTTGGCGATCAGCGGCAGGTCGTAAAACGGCCACTGGTCGCCCTGTTTGAATTCCTGCGGTGAAAAGCTGTATTGCACCCCGAGCGAATGTTCCAGTTGCCAAAGATTGTTGTACACGGCCGAAGTGTTCACCCGCAGCGGGGGGGTGTCGGGTGAATTTTGGTTGTTGAACTCGACCTTGGCGTGCAGCGGCAAACGGTCCTTCACCACCAGGGTCAGCGTTGACGTGTCCAGATCCGCCCCCTCGCCAATCTGCGGGTAAATCTGCCGGTCCTGGTTGGCAT
>JBAUAJ010000197.1:0-1749 GCA_049675585.1 Thermoplasmata archaeon | reverse complement strand
GGAGTCCACCGGCCGACGCCGAGAGCGCATATCCCACGCCGACGGCCGAGACCGCGACGTCATTGAACGTCGCGACGCCCGCGATTGCGTTCGTCGTCGTCAAGCCATTCAGCGCCCCACCCGCCGGATTCGTCGCAAAGCCGAGGCTCACGGTGCCCGTGAACGACGGCGTTGGGTTGCCCTGCGAATCCTGTGCGTTCACGACGATCGCCGGGTTCAGTACCGCGTTCGCGATTGCACTGCTGGGCTGCACGGCGAACACGAGTTTGCTTGGCGCGCCGGCGACGATGTCGAAGGCGCTGGTCGTCGCCGCGCCGAGTCCAGGACTGGAGGCGGCGAGCGTGAACCCGGTACCGGGCTTGTTCACGGTGAGCGACGCGAAGGTTGCGACACCCGCAATCGCGTTGACGGTGGCAGCGCCGCTGAGCGCGGCCGAAGGCGGGTTCGCCCCGAGTGCGATGGACACCGGACCGTTGAAGCCCGTTGCCACGTTGCCGTTGTCGTCCTCGGCCGTGATGGCGAGCGGCGCCAGCGGCACGCCGGCGACACCGGACGTCGGCGAAGCGGTCACGACGAGTTTAGTTGCGGTCGCAGCCAGCGAGGTTGCCGTGAAGGTCACCGGCGAGTTGCCGAGCGTGCCCGCTGACGCGGTGACGCTCTGCAGGCCCGCACCAAGCCCGAGCCTCCAGCTCGTTTGCGCGAGCCCGTTCGCATCCGACACCGCGCTGGCGTTGCCCAACGACCCACCACCGGTGGCGACGGCAAAGTTTACCGTGACGCCCGCAGCCCCGATGCCATCGGTCGCCTCGACTTTCGCGATCAACGGCAGCGCGAGCGCCGCCCCAGCCACGCCGGACTGTCCGCCGCCGGAGGCCGCGATGAGCTGCGATGCGGGCAGCGTGACGGAAAGGAGCACCGTGTCGGCGGGGCCCGTCAGAAGTTGCGCGACGATACGCGCAGTACCTCGCGAGCCCAGCGCGGTTCCACCGCCCGCCGTCGCCGATGTCACTGTGGCGATCGCCGGATCGAGCGAGCTCCAGACCACCGGCGTTCCCGCGAGCGGTTGGCCGCTATTGTCCTTTGCGAGGGCGGTGAACGAGAACCCGCCGCCGGAGACCACCGTCGCGCCGCTGGGCGAAATTACTACCGATGCGGCGTTCGACCCCGGGCCGATATACGAAATAGGGACCGTCACCGGCGGATTGAGGCTGCCGTCGGCTGGCGCCGGCGCAGCGGTGACGAGAATCGGCCCACCCTCGAACACGACTGTTCCGGCGGAGTTGAGGTAGTCGAGGGTCAAGTGCATCGGCTCGCCGCTCGCCGGCGCGTTGTCGAGCAGCTTGACCGTCAGGCTCACAGTGATCCCGCTCGAGCCGGACGGAAAGTCGATCGTCGTGTCCAGTGCGATGGAACCGTCATCGTGGTGCAGCACCACGTGCACGAAACTCACTTGCACGACGCTCGAGCCCGCGCCTCCCGCAAGCTGCATCGCAGGCGGGAATTCCGGATTCCACGAAAAGCCGCGCATGTAGCGCGCCGCAGCTCCGACCGGGCCCGTGACGTCCTTTCCGCAGCTGATGAGTGCTGCGACAAAGAGCAGTCCGAGGACGGTGAGCCGACGGGCGGGCTGGTGACGAGCGGGCAATCCGGGATCGCGCATCTATAACCGGCCGGAGAGGTCCCTTCGCGGAAACCGCGGTCGCGGAATCCGAACTACTGGAAGGGATCATAACCTAGGCGAAAAGTTAC
>JBAUAJ010000196.1:0-2250 GCA_049675585.1 Thermoplasmata archaeon | reverse complement strand
GCTCGAGTCCTCGCGTACAAAGGGATCCATTCAGCATTTAGGCCGTCGAACTATCGATAGGACGTCGTCCGGTTGGACCGCGGTTGACCCTCGAGAAACGCGGGAGCGGCTATCAATATCACGATTGTTCTCATCCCGCTGTCAACCCTGGCGATCGATTGGAATCACCACCTCTGCAACGACGCAGTCTACAGCGGCCCTTGGAACGGGTGTGCCGTCGTTCTGACCTGACCTCGCGGGCCGTTAGTATGTAGCTACATACTGTACGGCTCCGACGGCAGTGAGGAGCTTCTCCTGCTCTGCCGTGAGCCGAGTGGTCCACTCCCGGATCGATTTCCCAGCCCCAAACCGAACCCACGCCAGATTCTCGAGAGAGCGCATCGCCTCCCCGAGGTGCCGCTCGGGGTATTTCGCCTGCAATCGCCGCTCGGCCCAGCTCCACAAGAGATACGCCAGATAGACCACGGTGGCGTAGGCGTCCAGCCGATCCTTCCGCCGATACCGCACCGGCCCCAGGGAGAGCTCGCCCTTGCTGGTCCGGAACGCCTTCTCCACCGCGTCCTTTGCGAAGTACTCCCGGTACATCGCTCGACCGTCCAGCGATAGGTCCGTGCTGAACAAGAGGAACCGTCCGTCGAGCGTCCGCTCGCGTTCTACCGCCGCCGGGTCGATGCGAAACCCCCGTCGACCTGGCGACGAGACCACGACGTCGCCGAGTTCGGCGCGGATCTCCTGACCTCTCTTCTTCTCCACCGGACCCTCCAGTTCGTCCAGCAGGAGGTCCCGCGCCTGTCGGTCCTCCGCCTTCCGTGAGAGGTTCTCCACGATGGCGATCCGCATCTTCGGGAACTCCAGCAGCGGCGCGGTGAACGCCCGCGCGTACACCGCTCCTCCATGGGACGTTCCGACGACGAACTCGGGCCGCTCCAGGGCCTCTCCGGACCAACGAGAGGCGTAGGCCACGGCCTCTCGACTCCACCCCCGGACCGAACCGATCACATGGTAGCCCGCGTCGTGGGCCAACTCCACGTTGGTCTTCGAGGTCATCCCCTTGTCCATGACCAGCGTCAGGTGCCGCAGGCCCTGCGACTGAAGGAGTTCGAGGGTGGGCGCGACACTCAGCGAATCGTTCTGCCCGCCGGGAAGGGTCCGACAGAGGATCGGGTGGTGGTGCTCTCGGGAGACAGCCATCCCGAAACCGACGACGGGGGCGGTCCCCCGCTCGTCATGGCCCAACTGGCCGTACGGAGAGTGGCTCCCATAGTACGCCTGCTTGGTGATGTCGTAGTAGGCCCCGGCCGGCTCGCGGGAGTTCCCTCGCCAGGCCCGGGTGAGTTCCTGCTGGAGGAGGAGTCCCCGATCCTCCCAGGTCTTCTCGGGCGTGAGGTGGCAGAGGGCGGAGAGCGCCTCTTCGAAGTCCCGTGCGCTGAGATCGTCGGCTCGGAAGTTCTCCCATCGAGGGAGCGGACTCGCACGGACCCAATCGGGGAGGCGATAGATGGGAACCCGAGCCGTGGCCTGATTCAAGGCGAGGCAGAGGAGCCACTCGGCGCGAGCCCCGGGGAGGATCGACTGAATGTGGTCTCGGAGCCGAAGCTCTCGGGCCGCGGCGTAGTGAACAGCGAGAGGACCGACGGGAAAGGAAGAGTGGACGCTCTCGACCCGCGCACGGGGAGGACGGAGGAGCTTGCCGTTCTCGTCGCACGGACCCAGGTGGGCGAGGACCCGGGTGATGGAGCGCTTCCGCTTCGGATCCCAGACGGACTCGACCTGCTGGAGGTAATGTCGGCCGCGCACCGTGGTGATACGAGGGAACACCATACGTACCATGTAGTGCGTATGTAGGCAATAAACCTGCCGGTTCGGAGGAGCGGATCCACGACGAGAAAATGGCGTGCGGTGGCCGGACTAGTAACTAAAGGTCACGGAAAGCAGGTCAGAGTGCCGAAGAACTCCCGGCCCTGGCCGTGGATCGCCCGGAGGTGACGACGGAACCCCACCGGATCGATCGTCGGGAGTATGAATGGTGGTCGCCCGGCCCCGGTCAGGCACGCGGGAAATCCCCCGAAGAAGGTCCGGACGGGAAGGTCGGCGACCTGATCCACGAGGCAGTCGTCGAAGTTGGACGCCAGCACGAGTTCCATGCCGGTCCGACCCCCCGAGCGAGGTAAGCCGCGCCCCTTACCGGTGGGGGGCGAGCGCCTTCTCTGACGACCGGCTAATGGGGGGGTGGCGCGCAAGCTGTCCGTC
>JBAUAJ010000195.1:0-33916 GCA_049675585.1 Thermoplasmata archaeon | reverse complement strand
CCCCCGCCGCGAAGAAGGGGGCGGCGTAAGATGGGCGATCCGAAGTTCCTGCGACGGACGTACGACACGCCGAAGCACCCGTGGGAAGCGACCCGGATGGAGGAGGAGCGCAAGCTCCTCGACAAATACGGGCTCAAGAACAAGCGGGAGCTGTGGAAGGCGCAATCGATCCTTCGAGGCTTCCGCCGACAGGCGACGGACCTGCGCGCGCGGCTCCGCGCCGGTGAGGAGCAGGCTCGGCTCGAGACCGAGCGGCTCCTCGGCCGGCTCGTTCGGCTCGGCCTGCTGCCCGTCGGTTCGCCCTCGCTCGACGACGTGCTCGCTCTCGGGACCGAGGACCTCCTGAGGCGCCGACTCGAGTGGATCGTCTTCTCTCGCGGCCTCGCACCCACGGCGTACGGCGCGCGGCAGTGGATCGTGCACGGGCACTTTTCGATCGGGGACCATCGGGTCACCCGGCCCGGGTATCTCGTCGCACCGGCCGAGGAGACGCGCCTTACGTACTGTCCGACCAGCCCGCTCGCGGCGGACGATCACGCGATGCGACTCGCGCTGCGCGAGCGTCTCGAGCACCGGGCCGGGCCGGCGGAACCGGCCGCGGCGCCGACCGCCCCGGAGGCTTAGACCATGGCCAAGATCGGGATCGCTCACATCTACGCGAGCTACAACAACATTCACATCACCGTCACCGACATCACCGGCGCCGAGACGCTCTCGAAGGCGACCGGAGGGATGGTCGTGAAGGCGGCGCGGGACGAGTCGAGCCCGTACGCCGCGATGAAGGCGGCCGATCAGGTCGCGGCCGCGATCAAGGAGAAGGGGTACGATACGCTCCACGTGCGGGTCCGCGCCCCCGGTGGCAACCGCTCGCGCTCCCCCGGTCCGGGCGCTCAAGCCGCCATTCGCGCGCTCGCGCGTGCCGGTGTGAAGATCCAGCGGATCGAGGACGTCACGCCCGTTCCGCACGACGGCACAAAGCCGAAGGGCGGCCGGCGCGGTCGCCGGGTGTGATCATGCCGGTCGTCCTCAAGGAGCTCAAGCCCCGGAGCACGACACTCGAGATCGACGGCGCGACCGCCTCTCAGGTGAACGCGATCCGCCGCACGCTGCTCGCCGATCTTCCGAAGCTCGCCATCGAGGACGTCGAGTTCCACCTCGGCCCGATCCGGGACGAGGTGTCGGGCAAGGACTACGACTCTTCCACCAGCATGTTCGACGAGGGCGTCGCGCTTCGGATGGGCCTCCTGCCGATCCCGAGCGACCCCGGACAGTTCCGGCGCAAGTCCGAGTGCGACTGCGGCGGCACGGGGTGCCCGCACTGCCAGGTGATGTTCTCCGTCGACAAGAAGGGCCCCTGCACGGTCTACGCCCGCAACGTCGTCCCGCTCGGCGACGCGTCGCTCGCGATCCTCGAACCGGACATCCCGATCGTTCGGTTGGGCGCCCGCCAGGCGCTGCTCGCCTACGCGACCGCGGTCGTCGGGAGCGCCCGCGAGCACGCGAAGTGGCAGGTCGCGAGCGGCGTCGGGATCACGCCCCGCCCGCACGTGAAGATCGCCCGGAAGGAAGGGTGCACCGACGCCTGCCTGAAGCGCACGGCGGCCTCCTGCCCCGTCGACATCCTCGAGTTCGAGGGCGGAAAGCTCACCGTCACGGACGAGTCGAAGTGCATCCTCTGCGGCGCCTGCGAGGACGCGTGCGAGCACGGCTCCGTCAAGGTCACGCCGGACACCGAGAAGTTCTTCCTGCGCTTCGAGACGGACGGCTCCCTCTCCGCCCGCGAGGCGCTCCGCTACGCGCTCAAGGACCTCAAGCGGCGCTTCGACGATCTGCGCGAGTCGCTGCAGGCGATCCCCTAGGCCGCTCCGCGCTCGTCCAGTCGTAGCGCAGGATCGCTCCGATCCCCCCCAGGGCCGCGAGCCGCGCACCCGCTTCTCCTTCCGACCGCACGACGAAGATCCGGGTCTGCGCCCCGCGGGACTGGTCGAGGATCGGGATCACCGCGGCGTCGGGCAATCGGTCCTCGGAGACGAGGATCGTCTCCGTGGCGCCGGCGTCCACTGCCTCCCGGACCTCGTCGAGCCCGACCGCCGCGCGCTTTCCGCCGGCAAGGGCGCGGACGAGCCGCTCGACGACCTCCGCCTCCTCGGCAGCGACCGTCCCGCGCAGGACCTCGCTCGCCCGACCGGATTTGAGGAGCTCGTCCACCCCGACCCGGCCGGACTCCGCCGTCGGATAGACGCGCAGTCGTCGCGCGAGCGCCGGAGCGTGCTCCTGGATCCGCTTCGCGAGCTCCTCCTTCAGGAATCCGGGGCCGACGACGAGGAGCGCCTGGGCGTCCTGCGCCTCGCGCACGAGGACCGCCTCGAGCTCGGCGAGGTAGGTGGCGCGGTCCTTTTCGCCCTGCCCGCCGGCGTACCGCTTCCCCGAGATCGTGCGGCGGAGATCCGCGATCGGCTCGATCGCCCGGCCCCGCACGCGGACGATCGAGGAGTCGCCCCAGTCGACCGCGGCGATCACGATCGTCGGATCTCCCTTCCCTGCCAGCCCCTCCTCGAGGATGGCGCGTTCCCCGGAGGAGAGCGTGCCGCGGGCGAGCGTGACGTCGTCCCCCTCCGTGAGGTCGAGGGTGTGGTGCCGGCCGATGTCGAACGGACCCTCCACGATCGGTCCCGTGAGCCGCACGTGCTTCGAGAACCCGTGGAACTCGACCTGGGTGACTCGGACCGTCAGGAACACCCGTCGGCGCGCCCGCTCGGCGCCCGCGACGTCGAGCGGCGCCTCGGGGTCCCGTCGGGTGGTGGACGCCCCCACGAGGTCGCCCGGGCGGACCAAGCGGGCGATCCGCCAGAGGTCGCTCGGCGTTTCGAGACGCACGCGACGGAGCCCCGTCACCGGGTCTTGGAAGAGGAGGCGCACGGTGGCTCTCCGCGCCGACGGACGGGGGGCCGGTACAAGCGGGTTTCGGCCGTGCGCTCCCGGGAAGAACGACCGATTCGCAACCCTTATCGCGGAAGGCGAGGCTCCGACCCCGCGATGGCGGGCTCCGCCAACGGACCGTACGCCGATCTGTTCCAGGAACGCTCCTTTGGGCCGTTCCTGCTCGCCGGAGCGTTCCAGCTCGCGGCGCCGTCCGGCGTGCAGGTCATCCTCTTGTTCAGCGTAGCGCTCGCCTATCCGGCGGCCGATCGGACGACGTTCGGCGCCCTCGCGCTCGCCTTCCTCGGACTTTCGTCCACGATCCCGACGCTCCTCACCGCCGTCTTCTCGGGGGCGTTCGCGGACCGGCACGATCGCGGGGTGCTGATGCGGACCGCGAACCTCTGCGCCCTCCTCGCGACCGCGGGCCTCGCCGCCGACCTCGTGCTGCGGCCGGGCGGGCGCGTTCCGTTCCCGGGCCCCCACGGCTTCTACATCCCGGAGTGGCTCCTCCTGAGCTACCCGGCGTGGGCCGCCGTGGCGGCGACGTCCACCCTGTTCCGACCCGCGTACAACACGCTCGTTCCCCGTTTCGTCGAGCCGGAAGCGCTCGGGCGGGCGAACGGGCTCATCTACGCGGTCGCCGCCATCGCGAGCGCGATCGCCACGGTGTCGGTCGGGCTCCTCCTGACGGTCGGCCCGAGCGAGTACGCGCTCGCGATCCCGTTCGTCCTGTTCTTCGCGACGCAGGTGACGCTGTTGTTCATCCACACCGACCTCTCGGTCGAGCGTCGCGCGAGCACGCGGCGGCCGATCTGGACGGACGCGAGGGAAGGATTCTCCTACCTGCTGCACCGGCGCGATCTCCTCGAGATCACCGTGGCCGCGCTCCTGATCAATTTCCTGACCGCGGTCGCCCTGGTCGAGCTCGCGCTGTACGTGGTGAGCTGGCTCGGTCTCGTCCAGGGGATCTACTACGGGGCGATGGTCGCGGCGGCGACCCTCGGGACGGCGACCGGCTTCCTGCTGATCGGCCACATCCGGTTCGAGGCGCGGGCCGGGCGGGTGATGATCCTCCTCGTGTTTGCGATGGCCGCGAGCCTGCTCGCCCTCGGATCCGTGCGCAGCATCTGGCTCGCCCTCCCGATCCTGTTCGCCTACGGACTGGCGCCCGGTATGATCACGACCGTGTTCCTCTCGACGATCCAGGCGACCGTCCCGGACGAAAAGATGGGCCGGGTGTTCGCCGCGGACGAGCTGGGGAGCTTCTCGCTCGTTCCGGCAGGGCAGTGGGCGGGAGGGCTCCTCACCCTCGCGATCGGCGTGCAGGGGGTGTTCCTATTCGCCGGGAGCGCCGTGGGCGTGCTCGGCCTCACGATGCTCGGGACGTTCGGCGCGCTGCGCTCGCTCGGCTACGACCCGAATCGACCCCCCGGAGGGGACGAACCGGCCGACGGGCCGGGCGAGGCTAAGGCGCGGCCGGGATGATCCGTGGGTCGTACCAGTCGATGCTCGGACCAAGGGTGCGTTCGAACCCGAGCCGCTCGTAGAGCCGTCGCGCCGAGTCGTTCCCCTCGGTGACGTTGAGGTAGACCCCGGCGGTGCCGGCCGCCCGGAGCGCCTCGAGCGTACGCCCGAGGACCGCCGCCCCGATCCCTTGGCGCTGACGCGACGGGTCGACCATCACGTCCGCGATCAGGATCCCGTCCGGCCGGCGGACGCTCAGCACCGCGCCGATGAGATGTCCGTCCGATTCGAGACCCCATGACCCCTCCTCCGCATACTCCCCCCATCGGCCCGCGAACAGGTCGGTCAGCATCCGCTCGGAATCGCGCGCCTCGTCCTCCTCCTCGAGGAAGAGGTACCGATCGAAGCGAGCGTGGTAGGCGAGTCGGTGCAACCGGGCGAGCTCCGAGGCATCGTTTCGCCCGATCGGTCGTACCGTTCCCGAGCGAGGGAGCGCGACGGGCGGCACTGGTGCGCCGGGTCGCCATCGCATCTCGCTTCGGCCGAAGCGCTTGAGACCGAGCCCCTGCATCAGGCGCACTTCGTCCGGTTCGCTCAAGCCCGCGATCTCTCCGGGGGCGAACGCGATCGGGCCGACGAGGCTGCAGATCCCATACCAGAACACCTCGTACGCCGGCGGAGCGGCGACCTCCGGGGCGAGGTAGAGAAGATGCACGACCGCGCCGAGGGGGGACGGCACCTCCCACGTCGCGACCCCCTCGAACGTTCCGGCGCGGCGGAACAACGCACCGGCCCGCTCGCCCCCGCGCACGGTCGTCTCGAACTGATCCGCGAGCTCCGGGCCCCGAGCGCCGACCCACGGTCGGGCGAGGATCGCCGCACGTCCCAATCTCGCGGCGGCCTCTAGATCCTCCGATAACGGAAGCACCGCGTTCTCCTCCATGGGCAGGGGGAATCCGTCCGCTCGATAAGCGTGCGGAGGAGACGATCGCGCCGCCTGCTTCCGGTGGTGGACCCGAGACCGACGCGCGCCGTCGGTTCGACAAACGCCGGCCCAAAGGGGGATTCATATACACGAAGGCCGATATGTCAATCGTCAGACAAAGCTAGGGGTATTGTCTGACGGAGATGGCCGACACATCGGAGCGGGTCACGGTCCGGATCCCGCAGGATCTCCTCGAGCGGCTGAAGCTCCTTCAGCAGCACAAGGGGACGCCGACGATCTCCGACACGATCCGGGAAGGGCTCGAGCAGTACATCGAGCTCAACCTTCCCCCGCAGCACATCCGCAAGGTCGTGGTCGAACTCTCGCGGCAGGACAACAGCCGCCTCGAGGAGTTCGTCCGCGAAGGAAACTCGGTCAGCGTCGACGACGCCGTACGCTCGGCCGTCCGGGAGTACATCCGCAGTCGAATCGACCAGCTCTCTCCGCCCGCACGGACCCATCGGCGCGAAGGCGAGGCCGTCCCTGCGGAAGGCTCCCCACCGCCCTGACGGGCCGGGGGGAGGATGACCGACCGATCCACCCTGCCCGACTCGTGGACCCCGCTCGCCCGCGGCCCGGCGATCGCGGTCGTCGGGCTCGGCGGCGCGGGCAGCGAAGCGGTCCAGGACCTGCGCAGCCTCGGCATCCCCGGCGTGCGTTCGATCGCCGTCAACACGGACGAGGCGCACCTCTCCAAGATCCGGGTCGACGAGCGGATCCTGCTCGGCCAGAGAGAGTTGCGGGGGCGCGGGAGCGGAGGAGACCGGGCGGCCGTCCTTCGGGCGATCGAGGAGTGTCGCGACGAGGTGCTGCAGCGTCTGGCCCCGTACGAGATGGTGTTCCTGCTGGCGGGCCTCGGCGGCGGCACCGGGAGCGCCCTCCTCCCCTACCTCTCCCGCCGCCTTCGCGGGACCCCCACGCTCCCCGTACCGGTCGTCTTCCTCCCGTTCCGCGTCGAGCTGGAGGCGAACCCGGGCCGGCGGCAGAACGTCGAGGAGACGGTCGGCGAGCTCGAACGGATGGGGGGCCTGCTGCTCGCGCTCGCGAACGAGAAGCTGCGACGCTTCGAAACGCTGCCGATCCACCGCGTCTTCCAGGTGCGCAACGCCTACGTCCACTCGCTCGTCGGCAGCCTCGTCGACATGGTCGAGAACCCCTCCCAGCTCAACGTCGATCTCGCGAGCCTGAAGAGCCACCTGCGCGACTCGGGCCTCTCCACGCTCACGATCGGAGAGCAGCACATCGCGGAGCCCGAACGTCTCGTCCACGAGGCGCTGTCGGGGACCCTGCTCGATTATCACCTCTCCGACCGGACCTCGGCGCTGATCCACGTGGACGGCGGCGCGAACCTCACGCTGCGAACCCTCGACCGCGTTCTCGAGGCGGTCAAGAGCGACCTCCGCGACCCCGAGCGGCTCGTCTTCGGCACTCGGCTCGGCCCCGAGCCGAGAGACGTCGTGCGCCTGACGGCGGTCGTGGGCGGCCTTCGGCCCCGCACCGTGCGCGAAGCGATCGGACCCCCCCGCCGCGGCGGGATCGACATCCCGGTGGTGCGCTAGCCCGGGGGCGAGCCCGCGGGATGGCGGAGCGACCGGAGGTCGAGCTCGCGGTGGACCGCGTCGATCACCTGGCTCGTCCGAAGGACGAGGGGTCCGACCGAGAGGCGCGGAACGCCGCTCGCGGTGAGGCGCTCGGCCTCCTCGGGGCTCGGGTCGTACGGATCGCAGAGGACGGCCGCCAGCTCCCCCGGGGGGCCCTCCCAATCCGCGATCGGGGAGCCCCCTTCCGTCAGCCAGATCGCCCCGGGCCGCTCGAGGAACTCGGTCAGGACGGCCAGCCGGTCGACGGGACCGACCCTCAGCCCCGGAGAGGACTCGAACTCGTGCGGGTAGGTGGCGGCGCGGGCCAGCCCGTTCTTGAGCAGCGCCGCGGTGGACCGTTCGTCGGGGTTCAGGTAGCGCAGGCGGGCTCCGACGAGGTCGATGCGTCGCGCGTCTCCCGCCGGTTCGGCCGCGAACAGGATCGTCATTTCGGTGTCGCGGCGCAGGTCGTTCGATAGCGTGAAGGCGGTCGACACGGCGCGCGCGACCTCGTCCATGCGTCCGCCACCGCCGGCCAGGTCGTTGAGGGTGAACGCCCCGCGGACGGGAACGCGGTGGACGAGCAGCAGGAAGCGGCGCATCCCGGCCGCGGAGCCCGCGGCGAGGTTAACCCTTCGCCGCGGCGGCCCCGACTACGGTCCGAGCGGGGACCGGCGAGCGCGGGGGCCGCCCGGGGGCGCGGGAGTCGGGTTCTGGCGGCGCTCGAGCCAGATCTCGTCGCCGAGCTCGTGGTAGACGGCGTGGGCGGGCATGCCGGTGCCGACCTCCCCGTGGGGGAGGCGGAACGCCCCGGAACGGTTCGCGTTCGAGGAGAAGACGATGTCGACCTCTCCGGCGGCGGCCATCGCGGCGCTCTCCTCGCGGGCCAGGTCGAAGATCCGGTCCTTGCGGAACATCCAGTAGTGGATCCGCCACTCCCGGCCGTCGTAGAGGGTCGTCTCGTCCCGCTCCGTCTCGAGGATGCCGGTGTCCTCGAGCATGTAGAACGTGTCGCGGTCGTCCGGCTCGAGGACGTTGTCGATGATCCGCTCGTTGAAACCGAAGAAGTTGAGGACGTGCGCGGCGATCGAGCGGGCATCCTCCGGACGCATGCCATCGTGGCCCACCGACCGACGGATCGCCTTCGCGAGGGAGTCGAAATCGACGGGTCCGCTGAGCCCCGAGAGGACCTCGTCCACCGGGAGACCGACCCGCGTGCGCCGCGTGTCGGAGTCGGTCCGCAGGGGGAGCGGATTCCTCAGCGTGTAACCACTCGAAGCGCTAGCATTCGCAGGCCGCCGTCCCGACCCCGGCATGCCGACTTCTATTCGAAGATTCACTATATATAGGTTGGTAAAACAGCCTCCGGATTACGGCCCCCTTCGGGGCCCACCTGCGGCTAGAGGACGACCCGGCGGCCCCGTCCGAGGCGCTGGAGCGCCTCGACCCCGGGACGCCACTCCTCGGTTTCGATGCGGAACTCCTGCTCGGCGAGATCGCCGAGCCCCTTCGGGAACGGGACGAGCGATTTCGCGAGATATACGTGGGCGAACGCCCCCCCCGCGGGGCCGGTCCAGGCCTTTCCGTCCTCGGTGAGCGATCGGTACTCATAGTACTCGGGCGCCGGAACGAACCAGACGAGCGAATCGTCGGTTCCGCGCACCCGGGACCCCCGGGAGTAGACCTTCAGGCCGAGATGCTCGGCGACGGGGGTCGGGAGGGTGAACAGCAGCCGGTCGCCGGGGCGCGCGGTAGCGATCAGTCGGCTGCGGACGGTCTCGATCGCGAGCACCTCCCGCGCCGGTTGCGTCGCGATCACCCGCACCAGCCCGCTCCCTCGGGCGAGGAACGAGATCGAACGACCACCGTCCTTCACGCCCCCCGCCGACGGCGGCTCGAAACAGATGAGCGTCGCCACCTCGACGGGCAGCTGCATCGTCAGCCAGGTGGGATGCATCGCCCGGACGACGACGTACTCCATCGGCCCCTCGATCGGCCGACGTTATAAGAAATCTGTCTACCGCCGACCCAGATCCCATCGGCGGGGATCAGGACCGACTGCCGATCCCCATCAGGATCCCGCCGATCCAGAGCACGACGATGCCGGCGGCGACCACCGGAAGGAGGCGCGCGAGCGCTCCGGGGGCGGAGGGGATCGCGTCGGCGAGCAGGAACAGGCCGACCAGGGTGAGGAGGAGCCCGAGGCCGATCTTGGTGTTCTTCGAGAGCGGGCGTCGCCTCCGGCGAGCGAGCGCATGCGCGACCGGAGGGGCGGATCCCGCCACGCTCCCGGGAACCGACCGGTCAAATAACCGCCCCGGAGGTCCGGTTTGGTCGCCCGGCGAGGCCGTCGTTACGGAGGGGTCGGCCCGGCCCGGATCGGACTCGCGGGTTCGGCGGCGAGACTCTCCGCGGGCGGCGCCCTACCCAGGCCCTTCACGAACGGACGGGCGCCGATCGGAGAGAGGAACGTCGTGACGAGCCCGACCGCGGCGACGAGGGTGAACGTGGGGACCGAGAAGACGCCGAGGGCGAGCAGCGTCGCAGCCATCGCGAGCCCGACCGCCCCGCGGCTCGCGAGCAAGAACCCGGCCCCGAGCGCCTCGTTCCCCGGCCATCGCAGGCTCCGAGTGACCGCGCCGCCGACGAACACCTTGGAGAAGAAGGCAAAGACGCAGAGGGCGGAGAACGCCGCCAACGCCTCCCACCCGCTCGCCAGCAGGCGCAGGTTCATCGAGAGCCCCACGAGCGCGAAGAACAGGGGGATGAAGAACCCCCAGGAGATCGTGTCGAGGGCCCGGGTGAGCGCGATGTGGCGCTCCCGCCGTTCGTTGGCGGAAGTGACCAGCACCCCCGCATAGAACGCCCCGATGAGGTAGGTGAGGCCGAGGTACTGCGAGTAGTAGGCCGCCCCGAGGGCGACGACCACCAACAGGGCGAATCCGGCTTCCCGGGAGCGCCAGACGGCCCGGAACCAGAGGGCGGCCCGCTCGGGGAAGTTTCGGGCCCGCATCACTCGGAGGAGGAGATACGCCCCCAGGACGGTTCCAAGGAACAGGGCGACGAAGGCGATCGATATCCCCGCCTCGTACCAGACGTTGCCGCTGCCCGCCCAGATGCGGAGGAGGACGGCGAACACAGTGACCGCGATCAATTCGTTGACCAACGAGGCGTTGAGGAGGTAGGCGCCGAACCGGGTCTCGAGCAGTCCGAACTCGCGCAACATCACGCCGAGCACGGGGAGGGCCGTGATCGCGAGCGTCAGGGAGACGAACAGCGAGGTGAGGACCGGGATCCCGGGATAGAGCAATCGGATCAACCCGGTCCCGACGAGGAACGGGACCGTGAAGATCGCGATGCCGAGCAGCACGGAGACTCCTCCGGTGGAGCGGATCTGGTCCGGGGTGACGGCGAGCCCGGCGACCATCATGATGAAGAACGTAGCGAGGATCTGGATGCCCGAGAACGACGCCGCCAGCCCCCCGAGCCCGAGCGCGGGTCCGAGGAGGGTAGGGCCGAGGAGGATCCCGACGGCGAGCTGGCCGACCAGCGGAAGCTGGCCGAGCTGGCTCATCAGTTCCCCGACCAGGACCGCGCTGGCGAACAGCAGGAACAGCCCGACGACGAAGAGGGTCGTTGGGTTCATCGTTCGCTCCCTACCGTTCGAACCGCCAGTACTCCCGCCGAGCCGGCGCTCGCTCCGGGGCGTCGACCGGCCTCCGCATAACTATCTTTGGCCGCGACAGGAATCGGCCGGGAGCCGCGGGAGTAATGACGACCGGGCCGATATCGGTCCGATGGCGCCCGGACCTCCTCCGATCCCCCGTTCCGCCCCCCGCCCGACGGAGGTCGCCGAGGCGCGCGCCGAGCGACGGGCCCGGGCGCTCGAGGAACCGCTCGACGTGCGGGTGGCCGCCGACGAGCCATACCGCCTGATCGAGGTCCGGAATCCCATCCACCGGACGGCCTACCTCGTGATGCTCCCCGAGTTCCCGGCCCGGAGCCCGGCGCTGTGCACCTGCACGGACTTCGCCCGTCGCGGTCTCGGGACGTGCAAGCACATCGAGGCCGGCTGGCGCTGGCTCGATCGTCACCCCGAGGCGCACGCCGCGGCGGGCGCTCCGACCACCGCTCCGCCGGGCGATGTCTGGTCCGAGATCGACCGTCGGGAGAAGGATCTGCCCACGGGGAGTCGCCTCACGGGCCGGGTCCTCGCCCGCCCCGGCGGGGCATTGTTCGAATAGGGGGCCCCCCGCCGAGGGGGATGGAGGAGTGGAAGAGGTTGGCCCCGGCGGGGACGGGAGAGCCGTCTACGCCGACGACATCCCCGGCGCGCCCTTGAGCGCCCGGATCTTGTAGTACTCGGGGTCGACGATCACTTCGCCGTTGACGCCCATCGTCTCGAGCGTCTTCAGCGGGACGCCGGCCTGCTTCTTCGCGGCCTGCCAGTCCTTGATCGGGATCGAGAACTTCTTCTCGACCTCCGTCCGGTAGATCGGGCCCGAGTTGTACGAGCAGAACGGGATGACGCGCCCGTCCGGCACCGCGTAGTGGATGTCGCAGCGCATCAGGCGCTGGATATCGTAGTCGTAGGCGTCCTGGAAGTGCATGTTCCCGATGTAGAGCGTGCGCCAGGTGAACTTCGCCAGGGCTTCCTTGTTCCCTTCGGTGAAGATCCCCGCGATCACCTTGACGCAGTTCTTCTCGGAGAGGCCCTCCGGGGCCTTCGAGAAGTCGAAGTACTTCGACACATCGTGGAGCAGGCGCGCCCCGGCGACCGCCGTCCGGACCCGCGAGAACCGCGCGTCCCGGTACTTCTCGATCATCGACTCGACGTTCTCGAAGAAGCCGTCGACGTCCATGAACCGGGGGAGCGGCGTGATCTCCTTGCCGTCCTTCGAGACGAAGGCGAACGTGGCGCAGCCGCAGCCCGGGTGCGTCGTCAGGGTCATCTTCTCTTCGCCGTGGATGATCGAGACGAGCTCCGAGATCGGCGCGACCGACGGGACGGGGAAGAAGTCGGACTTCTCGAACGGTCCCTCCGTGCAGAGGATCCGCACGAGGTCGGACTGGGTGAACCGCATCTGGAAGCGGTCCTTGTCGGGAATCCGCGCGGTCAGGGCGACCGGCTGGAAGTTGACGCCGCGGACGACGTCGATGTTGTCGATCGCGAACTTGACCGTCGGCCAGATCTCCTTCTCGTTGAACCCGCCGACCAGGGTCGGAACGAGCACGACGGAGAGCGGCTTGTCGGACTTCCCGGCGGCGAGCTCCGAGGCCGGGGAGTGGGTCTCCCGGGCGGCCTGGATCGCCTTCTGCTTCACCTTGAGGAGCGGGACGCCCCGCACCTTCCGGTAGATCTCATCGTCCAAGCCGTCAAACTGGAGGTACAGAGTGTGTAGGCCCGCGTCCCGGCACGCCTGGGCGAACCCGGGCTCGTTGGCGACGCGGATACCGTTCGTCGCGACCTGGACCTGCTTGAAGGCAAGATCGCGGGCCATCGAGACCGCATCCAGGAACAGCGGCGACAGGGTCGGCTCGCCTCCCGAGAACTGGACGGCGACCGTACCGACCGGCTTCTGCTCCCGGAGGGTCTTCAGCATGAAGTGGATCTGCTCGCGGGTCGGCTCGAAGACGTAGCCCGCGGCGTTGGCGTTCGCGAAGCAGACCGGGCACTTCAGGTTGCAGCGGTTCGTGAGGTCGACCAGCGCGAGCCCCGTGTGGGACTTGTGATGGCTGCACATACCGCAGGTCGTCGGGCATCCCTTGAACTTCTCGTAGTACGGGTTCTCGTAGCCGACGCCGTCGTGGGCGTAGACCTCCATCCGGAGGTAGAAATCGACGTCGTTCGAGATGATATCCCAGAAATAGCCGTGCGCGCGGCACGTCTTTTCCATGATCACGCGGCCGTCCTTCTCCCGGACGATCGCCGGAATCACCTTGATGCACTCGGGGCAGACGGACGCCGTCTTCCGCGGAAGACCGCGAGGGGCCTGGAACTCCTTCATCACGCGCGCCGGCATTGGTGTTTCCTCTTTTCGGGACCGGCTCTTTCGAGCTGGGCCTCAACGGGCTCAGCAATTCCGTGCTACATAACCCATCTGTCGTCGAGCAGGCGACAAAAGTCACTGGGCGTGACGTGGGTTCGCACGGTCCGTCTCGCTACAACCTCACCTTCCGGAGCCTCGATCGTCCCTCGCGCCGGCCCTCGGAGAGGCTCCACGATCCGCCCGTGCGGCTTTATGGCTCACGACCCTGTGCGCCACCCCGCGATGAACCGGCGATCCCCGTCCCGCAAGAAGAAGCCGGCGCGGTCCCCCACGCCTCGTCGTTCGCGGGCGACCCGCGCGACCCCCCGATTCGTCGGTCGCGACCCGTCGCCGGTCCTAGACAAGTACCCTTCTAGAGTAGCGGAGATGCCCGCCCCACCCCCCGTGGTGATCGACCCCTCGGGCCGCGGGCGGTCGGCTCCCGCGGCCGAAGGACCCGCACCTCCCCCCCCTCCGCTCGGAGGGAACCCGCTCATCACGCTCGACCGCGGGTTCGATATCGACCAGTTCTCGAGCATGCTCGGGGAGACCTCCATCCGGGTGACCATTCCGCGCGAGGATCTGCCGGAGGTGCTGCGTCGGGTCCTCGACTTCATGGGGTTCGGGATCTACGTCTACTCGATCGCGCTCCGCCCCGGGCCGTCCGATCTCCTCAAGGAGTTCGTTCTCGAGCTACGGCGCATCGACTTTTCAACCGAGACCGGCGACTGGACCGCATTCGTCGAGAAGGACCCTCCAACGGGCCCGTCGGCGTGACCTGAACCGACGCCTTCCCCGGCCCGGAACCTAATGGGCTGGTCCACCCTTCCGGGTCCGGAGTCCCCATGAGCCCATCCTCTTCGGAGCCGCACTGGGAGGCCGAATTGCGCATGCTTCGCCAGGAACTCGGAGAGCTCCGAGCGGAACAGCAGGAGCTCGTTCGGGCCGTCAACCAGCTGGCGACGACCTTTCGGACGCTGGCCACGCACCTCGGTATCGCGGCGGAGCCGTACAACCGAAAGGAGTCGCGCGACGCGCAGCAGAACCTCCCTGGCTTTGGCTAAGCGGGGCGGGCTCGCCCCCCGAGATCATTCGCGAAGGGCACGGCCTTGCGTCCGTACCGCCACTCTCCCTCCTGGGAGTAGGTGCGGCGGAGCACGGTGCTGACCTGGTCCCCGAGGCGGATCTCCCCCGGGCCGACGTCGGAGAGCTGCAGGGTGACTCGCGCTTCGGCCGTGAGATCGACGAGCGCGACCCCGTAGGAGCCGGTCGCCTCCACCTGGGGGTCGAACTCCGTGGGTTGACCGCCGGGGCCGATCCAGGTCGTCGCGACGACCGACCCGCCGTCGAGCGGGAGGGGCTCGGGGGTGAGTCCGTCCGACCGCCCGCAGCTCCGGCATCGGTGCCGGATCGGGAAGTTCAGACGGCGGCAGCGGGAGCATCGTTCGGCCGCAAACCGCCATCGGCTGGGGATCCCGTCGAGGTAGCTTGCCTTCGGAAGGTAGGCCCCCTCCGAGACCGACGCAGTCGCCGCGACCGGGGACCCCACGCGCGGATCGGTCCGCGGGCGCATCGGCACGCGATCGAGCGCCCAATCCCCCACCCAGGCTTCGCGATCGGCGCTCGATCGGAGGCCGTACCAGCGGCGCGCCAGCTCGACCCCTCCTTCCGAGCCGCTCGATGGGGCCGGCAGCTTCTCGCTGGACGGGCCGGGGACCGCGGCTCCCGCGATCAGGAATGCGACCGATCCCTCGGAGTAGGGCAGGCTGTGGGGATCTTCCGTCAAATCTAGGGCCACGACAACGGATGGACCCGGAGCGGCGAGCGCGGCGCCGAGCGCCTCGAGCATCGACCGCGCCCCGGCGGGATGGGCATGGACCGAAACTTCGGTACCGAGGATGAGCCCCATCCCCGAGGCCGGGGCCGACGGGCCGAGCAGATGCACCGGGAGAGGTCCGGCCGGGACGACGGTACTTCCCGCGACCCGCTCGAGGGCCGTGGCGACGAGCGTGAAGGCGTCCTCATCGGGGCCGAGACATCGGCGTCCCCCGCCGTTCGAACGAGGGGCGTAAGCGCCCGCGCGCACGATCGATCCCATCGCCTACCCCACGGAAAAGACGGTGACGGCCGCGGTCGCGCCGGCCCCGCCGACATTGTGAGTGAGCGCCCGTTCCCGTCGCGGCACCTGGCGGGGACCGGCCTGCCCGCGGAGCTGGACGAACACCTCGTACGCCTGCGAGACGCCGGTGGCGCCGATCGGGTGACCCTTGGCCTTCAGCCCACCGTCGGGGTTCACGGGCAGGGACCCGTCCCGGCGCGTCGCGCCCGAGAGCGTCATCACAGCCGCGCCCCCGCGGGCGGCGAACCCCAGGTCCTCGAGCGCGAGCAGCTCGGCGATCGTGAAGCAGTCGTGCAGTTCGAGGAACGACAGCTCCGATCGCTCGCACCCCGCCGAGCGAAAGGCCGCGTCCCCGGCGCGCCGGGTCGCCTCGAACCGGGTCGGCTCCGACCGCTCTTGGACCGCCAGATAGTCGGACGCCGCACCGATCCCGTCGATGTAGACGGGGGTATCCGTGTACTTCCGGGCGGAGTCCGCCCGGACGAGCAGGAGCGCCGACGCTCCGTCGCTCACCGGGCAACAGTCGTAGAGGCCGAGGGGATCTGCCACGCGCGGCGACGCGAGGGCCGCTTCCCGAGTGATCGCCTTCTGGAAGTGGGCGTTCGGGTTCAACAGTCCGTTCGCGTGGTTCTTCACGGCGACCTCCGCGAGCGCCTCCGGTCCGACGTGGTGGAGGGCGAGGTACCGGGAGGCGATCAGCCCGTAGACCCCCGCGAAGGTGAGCCCGGCCATTCGCTCCCACTCCGTGTCGCCGGAGACGCCCAGCCAGTAGCGGCGGCGGGCGCTCGAGACGTCGGTCATCTTCTCGAGCCCGGCGACGAGGGCGACGTCCACCGCACCGGATTGGATCGCGCTGACCGCCGCCTGGAGGGCGAACCCGCCCGAGGCGCACGCGTTCTCGATCCGGGCGCAGGGGATCCCCGGGGCACCGGCCTCCTCGGCCAGGATGGCGGACGAGTTCCCGATCTGCCAACCGCCGAAGCCGAGGGTCGCGAGGTAGGCGGCTCCGATCGCGGCCGGGTCGATCCCCCGGTCGACGCTCGAGAGCGCGCCGCCCACCGCGGCGCGCAGGAGGGCGCGCGGACCGTCGGGAAGGGCTCCAAAGCGGGTGTGCCCCGCCCCGATGACCGCCGCCCGATGCGCCTTCACCGCCCCGACCGCCAATTCATAACGGTCGAGTCGTTCAAGCCCTTAACTCCGGGGGACCGAGGTGGCGGAGAACCCTCCCATTGTCGTCGCCGTGTCGGGCGCGAGCGGTGCCCCGATCGCGGTCCGACTGCTCGACTGGTTACAGGAGGCCGGCGCGCCGGTCGCGCTCGTCGTCTCGGCCGGGGGAGGCAAGGTCCTCACGGCCGAGTCCGACCTCGACCCGGCGGCGCTCGCGATGAAGGCGCAGAGATCCTACGCGGACGACGACCTCACGGCCCCGATCGCGAGCGGCACCCAGCCGACGCGCGGGATGGTCGTCGTCCCCTGCTCGTCGAACACGGTCGCTCGGCTCGCCCTCGGCCTCGGCGACACGCTGATCGCCCGCGCCGCGCACGTCCACCTCAAGGAGCGGCGACGCCTCGTGATCGTGGCACGGGAGGCCCCGATCCCGACCCTGATGCTGCGCCACCTGACGACCCTGAGCGAGCTCGGCGTGGTCGTGCTGCCCGAGACCCCCGCCTACTACTTGCGCCCGCGGACGATCGAGGAGGTCACCGACTACATGGTCGGGAAGATCCTGGACCAGTTCGGGCTCCCCCACCAGCTCTACAAGCCGTGGGGATCGGACCGGCCATGATCCCTGCTCCGATCGGCGCCCCTCCGCGTTCGCGGGCCGACCTGTTCCCGATCCCGCTCGTGGGGGCGACCGCGATCCTCCTCGTCCTGATCGTCTTCACGCCCGTGCTGTTCGCCTCGGGTCCTCCCGCGGCCGGCTCGTTCGAGACGCAGGGACTCCTGATCGTCGACCAAGTGTCGAGCGCGACGAACATCACTTTCTACGTCCACGCGGTCGGCCCGGCCGTGCTCTACTCCAACATCTCGATCGGCCTCGCGGGGGGGTTCCCGTGGACCGGAGCCTGCCCGGTCTCCGGCCTCCACTTCACCACCTGGCTCAACCGGTCGGAAACGATCGAAGCGGACCTCGGGAGCGCCCTCGACCCGGTCGCCGCGCAGGTGTCGGCGGTGTACACGGAGGGTGGCCTGACCGCCGACTACGCCGCCGAGCTCGTCTTCGACTCCTCCGCCGGCCTGATCTCGATCGTGGCCTGCTCGGGGGCGACCGCGCCGTCGGCGCCCCAACCGATCGGGACCCCGGTCGTCCTTCTGCTGGGCGAGACGAGCTCGGGAGGTTCGCCGTGAGACGTTCCTGGTCGATCTTTGCCATCTGGGGCGGGCTGATCGTGATCCTGCTCGGCGTGGAGATCGCGGAGCTGACCCACCTGTTCACCCTCCCGATCCAGTCGGTCGTCGCCGACCCGATCGCCTTCGTGACGGCGCTGCTGCTCACGACGTTGCTCGCGGTCGTCGGCGCGATCTTCATCGGCCTGTACATCTCCCACCGTCTCCTGACGCCGCGAGGGTTCACGCCGTTCGAGCAGGAGATGCTGCAGATGCGCACGGAGGTCCGCGAGGTGCGCGCCACGACCGAGGAGATCCGACGGTCGATCCGGGCGGGTTCTCGCGATCCTGCGCCGCCCCCTCCGCGGGAGCGGCCGTGAAGGTCCCGGTGATCGACAACGGCGGCCAATGGACCCACCGCGAGTGGCGGGTGCTCCGCGATCTGGGCGCCGACAGCCGCATCGTTCCGAACACGACCGCGCTCGCCGATCTCGACGCGGACGGGGTCGTGCTCTCGGGCGGCGCGCTCAGCCTCGAGGGGTCGACGGCGCCGCTGGGTGCCGTGGACGACTGGATCGACACGATCCCGGTCCCTGTGCTCGCCATCTGCGTCGGTCATCAGTTCGTCGGCCGGCACTTCGGGGGGACGGTGGCGCGCGGCGGCCCGGAGTTCGGCTCGGTCGATCTG
Organism: Thermoplasmata archaeon; assembly: GCA_049675585.1. Lineage (GTDB taxonomy): Archaea > Thermoplasmatota > Thermoplasmata > Lutacidiplasmatales > UBA184 > Lutacidiplasma. The sequence goes on along the minus strand of JBAUAJ010000195.1, from coordinate 15,801 downwards.
ACGGTGGATCGACCCGACCACCCGATGTTCTCGGGGCTTCCGGAGCGCCTCAAGGTCTGGGCGAGCCACAACGACCAGGTCGTCGCGGCTCCCCCCCGGTGGACCGTCCTCGCCCACTCGGTGTCGTGCCCGGTGGAAGCGATGGCGCATCCGACCCGGCCGATCTGGAGCGTCCAGTTCCACCCCGAGGTCGAGCACACCGAAGGGGGCCGCGAGATCTTCCGGCATTTCCTCGACGTCTGCCGCCGATAGGCCCGGGGCCGACCCCCATCGAAATAAGTACGGCGCCCCGATGCAACCTCGGAGGTAGTGTGGCGAGGATCCGTCGCGGTTCCGGGGTGCGAGAGCAGGATCTCGTCGCCCGCGCCAAGGCGCTGCGCGAGCGGGTCGAGGCGCTGCTGCCGAAGCTGACCTCCGATTGTCCCACCGAGCGCTTCGACCGGCTGCGGGAGGAGCTCGAGGAGGTCCGCGCCGCGGCGGACGACGAGAAGCGGATCGAGAAGCTCTCCCGGCACGGCGACCCGCTCGCCCGGGCGTACGCGGGCCTGCTGCGCTACGCGCTCGAGCCGACGACCCCCGTCGTCGTGAGCTTCCCCGTGCCCGACGGCGAGGTGTCGTACGTCGCGCTCGCCCGCGCCCCCCGGGAGGCGGAGGTCGCCGTGCAGCAGTCGGAGGACCCGACGCGGCTCCTGCTCGGCTATGTCGACTGGGCCCGCAAGGGGTTCCACTTCTTCGCGACGCGCCGGGTGCTCTGGTGCACGGGTCGCTCGCCGCGCCCCCCTCCCGATTTCCTCAGTGAGCGGATCGCCGACCTCCCCTACCGGCTGATCGAAGATCCGTCCCACCGCTGGCTGCTCTGTGCGCACCTCTCGGCCGGGGAGTCCCGCCCCTACGTCGAGGTCGGCTGGCCCGGGGCCGAGCGCACGTTCCGTGTCTGTCGCAAGTGCGCGAAGGCCGACCGCCACCTCCTCTCGAGCCTCTCGGACGGGGCCGTGGTGCCCGATCCGTCGAGCGAGTTCGTCGTCTCCGCCGCGCTGAACGTCCGCTGCCAGGGAGGCGAGGAGTGCGTCCATGCCCGCCTGCCCGAGCTGCCCCGCGGTCTCCTGAAGCGCTACGAGCTCGGCCGCTTCTCCGACGGCCAGCTGCTCGACGAGTACCTCGCGGAGCTCCGCCCGCGGATCGAGCGGCCGGACCGGCCGACGTTCGTCGCGGGCGGCGTCTGCTTCGGGGAGGATCGCTCCGCCTTCCTCGACGCTCTCGGCGCGACCGCGGTCGAGCGCCGGGCGCTCGAGGAGGTGCTCGCCTCGGAGCGGGGATACTTCGAGGTCGATGAGCCGTCGGCGAGCCGGGCGCTGGAACGCCTCTGGGCCGAGCACGCGGAAGAGATCGTGGGCGCGATCGTTCCGGATCCGGACGAGGCGCGTCGGCTGGTCGAGGAGGCGCGAGGGGCCCCGGGGCGGGTCGCCGAGATCCTGAAGCGAGCCCAGCGCCGGAACGAGGAGCGGGAGCTGCTCGACGCCCTGCCCCGCTACCAACGGCTCGCCCGGGAGGCGGAGTGGGTCGACCGGATCGCCCGAGAGCACCGCACGCGGGGGGCCGCGGGTGCCGAGCGGACGATCCTGTTGTCGCTGCCCCGGGAAGGAAAGGAACGGGGCCTCGCCTACGGGCTCCTGATCGCGCTCGGACGGGGGAACGCGCACGCCTGGCAGTTCTCCCCCACCGAGCGGGAGTTCGGGCAGTCGCTCGAGACGCTAGCCCGGGAGCTGTTCGCGGCTCCGGCGGCCGGCTACCATGCCGCGCTCGCCCGCCTGCTCGAGCGCGCCGGGGTCGTCGACTGGGGTACCGTGGCGCCCCCGGACCCCCCTTCGACCAAGGGCTAGTTGAAAAATACAGGGGCCGGGGTACTCACACCATCCACCAGGGTGGCCGGGAAACCGCCCTGCACGGATGGTGGCATACGTCCAGCGCGCCCCAAGGGCCGGAGCATACGGCGGTCGTCGCCGCCGGCGATGAGGAGACCCGCGTTCTCCTGCGGGGGCTTCTCCGCCTGCATCATTTCCGCGTCGACGGCGAGGCGGAGGGAGCGAGCCAGGCGATCGCCCTGCTCAAGACCCACCGGCCGGAGCTGTTGCTCGCGGACGTCAACCTGGCGGAGGGGAGCCCGGCCGCGCTGGTCGCCGACGCCCGTGCCGTCGTTCCGAAGCTTCGCATCATCCTCGTCGCTCCCGCCTCGCGCCCGCCCCCGGTGATGGGCGTCGCCGGCCAAGGGCCGGACGTCGTGCTGCTCCGGCCGTTCCGGATCCGTCAGTTCGCGGAGGCGGTCCATCCCGCCGCGGCGGCCGCCCCCGGACCGGTCCCCCCGAGCGCCTAACCGACGCGGAACCGCTCGAGCGCCGCCGACTCCTCGAAGTGGAGCGTCCGCGCCGGCACGACCAGGGCATGCATCGGAGGACCGAAGTCGACCCGCCGAAGCCGCTCGAACGGGCCGTAGAAGCCCGCGGCGTCGTCCCGTCCGACCCGGGCGGCGACGGCGACCCCCTCGGCGTCGCCGATCAGCGCCCCCTCCGGATCCCGCTCCCGGAGGACGGAGAGCGCCTCCCCGGCCGTGAGGAATCGGCCCTCCTCCGGTCGAAGGTCGAGGAGCACGAGGGTGTGGAGGTCCCGCTCCCGGTTCCCCGCGATCTGCTCGAGCGGAGAGCGAGGCGCGAACTCGGGGGCGGGGAACGGCAACGACACCGTACGCCCGAAGCGGTAATGCATCAGGCCGAGGAACCCGGGGGCCGCCGTGAGGACGCTCGCGTTCGGAACGTACCGCCAGCGGTGGCCGGCCCGCTCCGCCGCGAGCCGCAGCGCGACGTGGGTCGTCGCCGCGAACGGGTCCCCCACGACCAGGAGCGCGACATCGCCGCGGGCGAGCGCGTCGAGGAGCGGCGCCTCCGCCTCGAGGAGGGGCCGGTCGAGACGTCGGACCGGCCGGCCGATCTCCGCGGCGAGGCGCTCGAGCGTCCCGGGCGGGGCGACCGCGGTGTACTCCTCCGCGAACACCTCCGCGGAGTGGCGCAGGCGCTCGAGCGCGCGGTCCGACAGACCCCGTTCGTCGTCGAGCCCAAGCCCGACGAACGCGAGCTCGCTCATCGCGCCTCTATCGGCGCATCGCGATCACGGGGCAGGGCGCGGCGCGGAACAGCTCCTCGAGGAACCGGCGCGTGAGGAGCGGGCCGCCCGCGTCCGCGTCCTCCTCCCCGACCAGGAGGAGGCCGAACCGCTCCTTCGAGGCCGCCTGGAGCATCAGCTCCGCGAGCCGACCTCGGCGGCCGAGCAGCGCCTCCGAGATGATCGAGCGCTTCCGCGTGAACGGGACCCCGCGCTCGCTGCGCTCCTCGTGTACCGAGATCCCCTCCCCCGGCCCCCGGGGGCCGAGCGACAGGAGGACGACCGGCACGCCGCCGTTGCGCACGGAGAGCACCTCGGCGAGCTGCATCACCCGGCGCGGGGGCTCGGCCTGGAACGTGGCGACCAGGATCCGGGGGATCTTGTCGGCGGTGAGGGCGAGCCGGTTCACGACGAGCACGTCGGTCTGGGCGTGCTGGAGGATGCCGGTCGCCGTGTGCCCGACGAGCGGGTTCCGGCTGCGCTTGTCGCCGCGCAGCGTGAGGAAGATCGCGTCCGCCCCGTGCGACTCCGCGCTCTCGAGGATCGCGGTCGGGATGTCGCTCGCCAGGCGGACCTCGGGCTCGACCCGCACGTCGAGCGCGGCCCCCGCCTCGTGGGCGGGGACGACCAGGTTCACCGAGGCGCGCCACTCGCGCGTCACCTCGGGGAGCGTCGCCGCCGGGATCAGGTGGAGGACCCGCACCTCCCCGTCGGTCTCGAGGAGCATCGCGGCGAACCGGATCATCGGCTCGACCTCGGACGGGACGGCGACGGGGACGAGGATCTTGCGGTACACGAGCTCACTTCCCGATGATCGACAGGAGCGCGAGGTCGAGCTTCAGCACGTTGACGTACGGGACGCCGAGGAACGGGAGCGGCGGCTCGGTGATGTGCGCGTTGACGAGATCGGTGAGGAACGGGATCGAGAGGTTGGTGGTGGCGTTCGCGACCCGCGGGATCTGCACCAGCACCGCCTCCGGAACGAGGTCCGGGTCGATCCCCGAGGCGGACGGGGCGACCAGCCAGATCGGCAGCGTGGCGTTCACGGTGAATTCGCCATACGCGCGCATGTAGGCAAGGGTTTCGTTGAGCAGGGCGAGCAGCGCCGGGTCGGACGGACCGGGGGGAGTGTCGGCGCCGAGCGTCGTGTTGTAGTCGGTGAGCGACGGCCGCGCCCAGAACAGCCACGGCTGGCTCTTGTTCGTCAGGTTCTGCGCGACGTCGAGCGAGCCCGCGACGACGCCGTTCGGGTAGCGCAGCAGCGACCCTCCGGCGGCGTACGGGTCGATCAGGTGCGAGATCTCGGTGACCACGATCGGATAGGCGAAGCCGGTGACCAGGATCGTGAGCGCGAGGAAGACCACGGTCGCCCGGGCGTGCCCCGCGAGCGTGTGGGTGGGCGCCGGCCCGGACTTCGGCGGCGTCGTCCCGCCGGGGGGCCGGTGCGCGCTCACAACCCTCCCCAGGGAAGGTAGTGGGCGACGAACGTCCCCAGGCCCTCGACGATCGGCACGCCGGTCGCCCAGACGAGCAGATAGTAGCAGAGCCAGATCCCGACGAAGGCGCTGACCAGGCCGCCGAGCCCGTAGGTGAGCATGTTGCGACGCAATAGGTCGGTCGCGCTGCGCGGGCGGAACGGCACGCCCGCGAGCGCGAGCGGAATGAGCAGCGGAATGATCAGGGCGTTGAACAGGAGCGCCGCGAGGACCGCGAGGTACGGGTCGGTGAACCCGAGCAGGTTCAGGATCGTGACCCCGGGCAGACCCGCGGCCCCCGAGCTCACGAAGATCGCCGGGATGATCGCAAAGTACTTCGCGACGTCGTTCGTGATCGAGAACGTCGTCAGCGCCCCGCGGGTGATCAAAAGCTGCTTTCCGATCGAGACGACCTGGATGAGCTTCGTCGGGTCGTTGTCGAGGTCGACCATGTTGCCGGCCTCCTTCGCCGCGCTCGTCCCGCTGTTCATGGCGAGCCCGACATCGGCCCGGGCGAGCGCCGGGGCGTCGTTCGTCCCGTCGCCGGTCATCGCCACGAGGCGTCCCTGGCTCTTCTCGCGCTGGATGAGGTCGAGCTTCGTTTCGGGCTTCGCCTCCGCGACGAACTCGTCGACCCCGCTCTCTTCCGCGATCGCCGCGGCGGTGAGGCGGTTGTCGCCGGTGCACATGATCGTGCGGATCCCCATCAGGCGCAGCTCGTGGATCCGGTCCTTGATGCCGGGTTTCACCACGTCCTTGAGGACGACCAGGCCGAGGACCCGCTTGTTCTTCGAGATGGCGAGCGGCGTCATCCCCTTCTTGGAGACCTCCGCGGCGGCCTGACGCAGCTCGGGGGCGAGGATCGCTCCGTACCCCTCCATCGCTTGCAAGGCCCCCTTGAACAGCTCGCTGCCGTCGCCGAGCACGAGACCGCTCATCTTCCGCTCGGCCGTGAACGGCATCACCTTGAACGTCCCCGGCTCGAGGCGGCCGACCGGCACGTTCCGGCGCGCGGCCAGGCGGACGATCGACCGGCCCTCGGGGGTCTCGTCGAGCGTCGAGGAGAGCATCGCCCCCTCGACGAGCTCGCTCTCGGTGACCCCGGGGGCGGCGACGAACTGCACCGCGAGCCGATTCCCCACGGTGATCGTCCCGGTCTTGTCGAGGATCAGCACGTCCAGATCGCCCGACGCCTCGACCGCCTTGCCGGATTTCGCGATCACGTTCGCCCGCGCGACCCGGTTCACCCCCGAGATCCCGATCGCCGGGAGCAGCGCGCCGATCGTCGTCGGCATCAGGCAGACGAACAACGCGACGATCGTCGCGACGTCGATCGTGACGATCCCGGAGGAGTCCGCGAGGAAGACGAACGACACGCAGACCGTGAACAGGGTGATCGTGAACGCGGCGAGCAGCACGCTGAGCGCGATCTCGTTCGGGGTCGGCTCGCGGCCGAGCCCCTCGACCAGGCGGATCAGGCGGTCGAGGAACGACTCGCCCCGCGCCGCGCTCACCCGCACCCGGACCGTCCCCTGGAGGACCCGGGTCCCGCCGAGGACGCTGGTCTTGTCGCCGCCGGACTCGCGCATCACCGCTTCCGACTCCCCGGTCATCATCGACTCGTCGATCAGCGCCGCCCCGTGGATCACGTCGCCGTCGAGCGGGATCGGTTCCCCCGGCTGGACCAGGACGGTGTCGCCGACGTGCAGGATGTCGGAGGCGACCCAGCGGACCTGCCCGTCCGGCAGCACCTGTCGGGCGCGGATCCCGCTGCGGATCTCCCGCAGGCTCTCCGCCTGCGCCCGGCCCTGCGCCTCGGCGATCGAATCGGCGAGGTTGGCGAACCAGAGGGTCAGGAACAGGATGACGGTGGTGGCGAGGTAGTACCCCGCGCGGTACGTCCGGGCGATATCCGGGAACGCGCGCGGATAGACCGTGAGCACGGCGACGAAGAACATCAGGGCGTAGACGCAGAACATCAGCGGATGGCGGACCTGCCGGCGCGGGTCGAAATGGCGGATCGAGTCGGAGAGCACCCGCCGCCACGACGTGTGCGGCACCCGGCGGACGGAGACCCGGGAGCCGGGCTCGATCAGGAACGGCTCGTCGGCGGCCACGCTAGTGCCCTCCGACGATCTGGGAGAGCGGGCCGAGGGTCATCACGGGAAGGAAGATCAGCGCCGTCGTGATGATCACGAACAGCGTGAGGTAGAGCGCGAACGTCGCGCTCGTCGTGCGCAGCGTCCCCGGCCCGGGCGGGACCGTCTCCTGCTCGGAGAAGAGCCCGCCGATCTTCACCATCACCAGGATCGGGATGAATCGGCCGCAGAGCATGACGACCGCGCCGGCGAGATTGAAGAACGGGGTCGTGTCGTTGAACGCCCCGGTGGAGAGGGCGCTCCCGTTGTTCGCTGCCTCGGAGGTGAACTCGTAGAGCACGGAGGTGAAGTTGTGCGCCGTCGCGCCGACGGTGGCGCCGCCGACGTCGACGTATCCGCCCAAGAGGGCGACGCCGAACGGCACCAGGATGAACGCGGGGTGGCTGAGGATCGCCACCGCCGCCCAGCGGACCTGGCTCGTGCTGATCTTCTTGCCGAGGTACTCGGGGGTGCGCCCGACCATCAGGCCCCCGACGAAGATCGCCATCAGCGCGAACAGGAGCAGCTGGGCGAACCCCGTCCCGACGCCCCCCGGGGTGCTCTGGGTGAACATTCCGAACAGGAGCACGAGCTGGGCGACCGGCGACAGCGCGCCGATCTGCATGTTGTTCGCGCCGACGTTCGAGTAGACGCTCACCACCTGGAACAGCGACCCTTCGGAGAGGCTCCACCGGGTCTCCTGACCGACCGGGTAGCCGTTCACTTGGGGTCCGAGCCCGTGGATCCCGGACAGGAACGGGTTCGACGCCGCCTGGTAGGCGATGAAGAGGCCCAGGGCGACCGCGAAGACGATCAGGATCACCCCGACGTACGGCCACGCCTCGCCGCGCCGCCGGATCATCGCCCCGAAGGCGAACGGGCTCGAGAACGGGATCAGCATCATCACGAACGTGCCGAACAGGTTCGACACGGCGGACGGGTTCGCGAGGGGGCTCGCCATGTTGGCGGAGTAGAACCCCCCGCCGTTCGATCCGAGCAGCGAGATCGATTGGAACGAGGCGACCGGGCCGAGGTAGATGGATTGCACCCCGCCCGTGATCGGGTGGGCGACGACGAGCGCCGTGTACGTCTCGGGGACCCCGAGGAGGACCATCGCGAGCGCCGCGAGCCCCGCGATCGGCAGGAGGAGCCGGGTGATCGAGCGGACGAGGTCGACGTAGAAGTTCCCGATCGTTCCGTCCCGGCGGACGAACCCGCGGACCATCGCGGCGATCACCGCGAGGCCGGTCGCGGGAGAGACGAAGAGCGCCAGCTGCCAGGCGACCGTCGTGGAGGCGAAGCCGATCTGGGACTCGTTGACGAAGTGGGTGTAGTCGGTGTTGGTCGTGAAACTCGAGGCCGAGTGGAAGGCGAGCGTCCAGGACATATCCGGGACCCCCGTCGGATTTCCCGGGAGGCTCGCCTGGAACAGGAAGAAGAAGAACAGGAACCCGAGCACCCCGACGTTGACGAACAGGAGCGCCACCATGTACTCCCCGGCGCGCATCGACTTGCGGGGGGAGGTGCCGAGCAGCCGGTAGATCGCCGACTCGATCGGCGTGAACAGGCGGTCGCCGAACAGCGGCAGGTCCATGTAGACCCGGCCGAGGTAGCGGCCGAACCACGGCGCGAGCGCGAGGACGATCGCGACGAGGACGACGACGTCCCAGAGCGATTGAAGGACGAACGCCACGGCGCCGCCTCAGAACCTCTCGGGGTGGATCATCACGTAGAGAAGGTAGGCGATGAGCGCGGTCGAGAGCACGGTGAGGACCGTCAGGCCAAGGTGCTCGAGAAGCCAGGCCACAGGACCCTTCCGAATCGCTGGGGCGTTTGACCCGGAATCAGGTATTTAGCCTCGCCCACCCGCCCTCGGCAGCGCCTCCCGAGCCGAGGGCTTATACGGTGGGTTTCGCCGCCCGCGGCTCCCCTGCGGGGGGGTCGGAGCGGCCGCGCCGGCGGGCCTCCGCCGACAGCCGCCGGACGATCCGGTGCATCGACTTCTCCCGTCGGACCTCCGCAGCCTGGTACTGGACGTCGCGCGTACCGCGGGTGAGCAGCACGGTGACCCGGCCGAGGGAGCTCCGACCGGTGCGGCCCCGACGCTGGATCGCGCGGATCTCGCTCGGGACCGACTCGAAGAAAACGACGAGGTCGACGTCGGGGACGTCGAGCCCCTCCTCCGCCACGCTGCTCGCGACGAGCAGGGGGAACTGGCCGGCCCGGAACCCCGCCAGCACGCGGGCCTGATCCTTCTGGTTCATCCCCTTGTCGTCCGCGTCGCGGGTCGCCTGCCCGACGAACCGCCCGACCGCCCAGCCCTGGAGCTCGAGCATCTCCTGGATCGTCTGGATCGTGTCGCGGTACTGGGCGAAGACGAGGATCCGCGGCGGGCGACCGGTCGGCCGTGCCAGCGTCTCCCGTACGAGCTCGACCAGGGCGTCGAGCTTCGGGTGCGACGACTCCTTCGTCGTCCGGAGCGTCTCGGACGCGATCCTCCGGGCCTCGACGACCTCCGGGAGCTTCCGGAACGCCGCGTCGCCCCGACCGACCTTCTCCTTGGCGCCGACCCGCTCCGTGTACTGCAGGAACGGATCGATCCCCTGGGTCTCCAGCCGTTCGAGGGAGTGGTGCAGATGCAGCAGTACGAGCTGGTGGAACAGCGGGCCGAACCGCCGGACCATCGGTCCCGGCCGGGCGAAGATCTCGGCCCGGAGCGCGATCAGGTCTTTGACCGAGAGCGAGGCGATCGGCTTCTTCCGCAGGTAGCCCATCTTCTGGAGCTTGCGCGCGGTCTCGTGCGTGGCGGCCGCCAGGAGCTCGCGGATCCGCTCCGAGGACGGCGAAAGGTCGACCCAGCGATAGTCTATCTCGACCGCCTGAACGTACTCCTCGACCCCTTTGTCCTCGCGGCTGCGCGCCTCGATCCGGTCGACGCCGAGCGCCGCGACCACCTCGGCGATCCGCTCGTCCCGTCCGCCCGGGGACGCGGTCAGGCCGAGCACGTGGCCGTCGGCGGGCCGCTCCGCCCGATACCGCTGCGCGATCGGCACGTACGCGTACTTTCCGACCGCATGGTGCGCTTCGTCGAATACGAGGAGCGCGATCTCGTTGAGCCGGTAGCGGCCCGCCGCGATGTCGTTCTGGACGATCTCGGGCGTCGCGAACAGGAGCTCGGCGGTCTCCCACTTCCCTTCGCGCAGGGGTTTCTTTACCGTCCCCGTGAATCGGGCGGTCGGGCGCGGGGTCAGCCACCGGGCGAACGACTCCGCGTGCTGCTGGACGAGGGGGCGCGTCGGGGCGAGGACGAGCACCTTCCCGTCGGAGCGGCGCAGGACCTCCGCCGCGATCAGGGCGGCGATCACCGTCTTGCCGAGGCCCGTGGGAAGCACGACGAGCAGGTCGGATCCGAGTCCGATCCGCGCGAGGTCGATCTGGAACGGAAGCGCGCGGACCACCTGCTCTCGGAGCAGCGGATGTCGGACCCAGCCCTCCGCGACCTCCCACGTGCCGGGGAGCGCGGGAGGGTGCGCCCGCCCGGGCGGGGGGATCGTCGTCTCCCCTTCACCGGCAAACTCGTCGAGCCGTCGTTGCGAGCCCAAGGATCTTCGGGAGCGCAGGCGCTCCCGGGCTTAGGGGCTTCTCCCGCCCCGGACGATTCTCCTCGGGACGAACTCTCAGCGGGGAACGGGCGGGGGCCCGATCGTCGCTCGGCCGCCGAGATACGGCCGCAGCACCGTGGGGATGGTCACGGAGCCGTCCGGCTGCTGGTTCTGTTCGAGCAGCACGGCGAGCGCCCGGGACGTCGCGATCGCGGTGGAGTTGAGCGTATGGGGGACGCCCTTGCCGGGTCGGCCGGCCTTGCCGACGCGGATCCCCAGCCGACGGGCCTGGTAATCGGTGCAATTCGAGCAGCTGACGACCTCGCGGTACGCCTGCTGGCGCGGGAACCACGCTTCGATGTCGTACTTCTTCGCCGCGACCGTCCCGACGTCGCCGGTGCAGACGTTGACGACGCGGTACGGCACCTCGAGGCGTCGGAACACCTCTTCGGCGTTCGCGCGTAGCTCCTCGTGGATCGCACCGGACTCCTCCGGGCGGCAGAAGACGAACTGCTCGACCTTCTCGAACTGGTGGACCCGGAACACCCCTTTCTGATCGACCCCGTGGCCTCCGATCTCCTTGCGGAAGTTGGTGCTGATCCCGGCGAGCCGGATCGGGAGGCGGTCCTCCTCGAGCAGCTCCCCCAGGTACATCGCCCCGAGCGGGTGCTCGCTGGTCGCGATCAGGTAGAGGTCCTCTCCCTCGATCTTGTACATCACGTTCTCGAAGTCCGCGAGGTCGGTGACCCCCTCGTACGGCTCGCGGCGCAGCATGAACGGAGGCAACACCGGGGTGAACCCCCGCTCGATCAGCAGATCGAGCGCGAACCGCTTGAGGGCGAGGTCCAGGAGGACGATCGGGCCGAGCAGGTAGTAGAATCCGGCCCCGCTCGCACGGCGCGCGCGGTCGAACTCCGCCATCCCGAGGCGCTCGAGCAGCTCGGAGTGCGACCGCAGGTGTTCGCCCCCGGGCGCGGGGTGGCCCCACGAGGCGACGACGACGTTCTCCGAGTCGTCCTTCCCGTACGGGACCGACTCGTCGAGCAGGTTCGGAAGACGCCGCAACAGGGCGTCGCGCGCGGCGAGCAGCTCGGCCTCGTGCGCTTCGAGGCGACGCAGCTCCTCGGGCAGCGCCTTCGCCTCCGCCTCGATCTCGGCCGTGGGAGCGCCTTTCGACTTCGCCTCGGCGATGCGGCGCCCTACGTCATTGCGTTGCCGGCGCAGGCCGTCGGCCCGCTTCAGGGAGGCGCGCCATTCCGAGTCCTTCGCGATCGCCTCCGCCAGCCGGCGCAGATGCGCGGGATCGCGCCGACGGGCCAGGTTCGCCTCGACCTTCGCCGGTTCCTTGCGCAACAGGTCGACGTCGATCACGGCCGCCCCCAATCGTTCCCCGCGAAAGAGCTTGCCCTCGGCGGCGATCGCGCCTCCCCCGGGGGTGGGGCCCGCAAACCCCTAAGTATCCTCGCGGGAGGTCCGGCTCGTCGACGTCGTTCGAGAGGGTACCATGACGGAGGAGTACGGCCTGTTCATCGATGGGAAGTGGGTCACACCGCCCGGCGCGAAGCGGTTCGAGACGATCAATCCGACGAACGGGCAGGTCGTCGGGTCGTTCGTCTCCGGCACGCCCGCGGATGTCGACCGGGCGATCACCGCCGCCGCCCGCGCGTTCCCCGCCTGGAAGGAGACCCCGGCCCCGAAGCGAGGGGAGATCCTCTTGCGCGTCGCGCAGCGGATGCTCGCGCAGAAGGCCGAGCTCGGCCGGATCGTCACCTCCGAGATGGGCAAGGTGATCGGCGAAGGGCTGGGAGACGTCCAAGAGTCGATCGATTTCGTGGAGTACATGGCCGGGGAGGGCCGCCGCCTGGCCGGCGAGACGGTGCCGTCCGAGCTGCGTTCGAAGTTCTGTCTCACGATCCGCCAACCGAAAGGCGTGGTGGCGTGCATCACGCCCTGGAACTTTCCCACGGCGATCCCGAACTGGAAGATCGCCGCGGCGCTGATCTGCGGCAACACGGTCGTCTTCAAACCGGCGTCCGCGACGGCCCGGTGCGCGGCCGAGGTCGTGAAGGTCTACGAAGCGGCGGGGATCCCCCCCGGGGTGCTCAACTTCGTGACCGGCTCCGGCGGGGTCGTCGGGAACGCGCTGGTCGCCGACCCGAGGATCCGAACGGTCTCGTTCACCGGCGGGGTCGACGCGGGCCGTGACGTCTACGTGCGCGGAGCCCAGGGGCTCAAGATGGTCCACCTCGAGCTCGGCGGGAAGAACCCGCAGATCGTGATGGACGATGCCGACCTTCCGCTCGCGCTCGAAGGGGTGCTGTTCGGCGCGTTCGGCACGTCGGGCCAGCGGTGCACGGCGACGAGCCGGCTGATCCTGCACGAGAAGGTCTACGACCGGTTCCTCGGGATGCTCGACGAGCGCCTCGACCGGTTTACGGTCGGCGACCCGCTCGACCCCAAGACGAGCATGGGACCGGTCGCGTCCGCCGACCAGGAGAAGAAGATCCTCGAGTACATCGAGATCGGCCGGAAGGAGGCGACGCTGCGCCGCGGCGGTTCCAAGCTCACCGGCGGGATCTACGACCGCGGATTCTTCCTCGAGCCGACGGTCTTCGAGACAAAGCACGGCAGCCGGATCTCGAAAGAGGAGATCTTCGGCCCGGTCCTTTCGGTGATCAAGGTCGCGGACTACGCGGAGGCGGTGCGTGTGGCGAACGACGTGGACTACGGACTCTCCTCGTCGATCTACACCCGGGACGTGAACCGCGCCTTCCGCGCGATCGAGGAGCTCGAGGCCGGCATCACCTACATCAACGCCCCGACGATCGGCGCCGAGGTCCAGCTTCCGTTCGGCGGCGTGAAGAACACCGGTAACGGCGGCCGGGAGGCGGGGAGCGTCGCGATCGAGGAGTTCACGGAGCTGAAGACCGTGTTCGTGGACTTCTCCGCCCGGCTGCAGAAGGCGCAGATCGACGCCGAGTAGACCCGTTGACGCGCCGGTTTCGCGGGTCGGACGAGCAGCTCGACCGGGAGATCGGCCAGGTGGAGCGGATCGCCCGGCTCCGGCTGACCCGGGCGGCGGCGGAGATGCGGGAGCTCGACCGAGATCTGCGCGAGCTGCGGCGCGAGCGGGCTCGGCGGAAGGCCGCGTCGTCGACCGAGGGAGAGATCTCCTCCTCCGAAGAGACGCTGGCCTGACCGACGGGCGGCCCTCCCGGCGGATCCGCTCAGAACGAGCCCGTGCGGGCCGGGTTGTCGAAATTCGTAAGGAGCATCTGGCCGCGCGTTCGGGGCCGACCGACCGGGGCGAGCAGCGGGTCCTCCTCGAGCGCGGGCATCGTTTCGGAGATCGGCACGTCGACGATGATCTCCCGAGTTCGGCCCCCGCGTCCGCGCGAGACGATCGTCGCACGGATCAGTCCGAGCGTCTCGAGCTCGGAGACGTAGTTCGAGATCGAGCGGGCGTGCAGCGGCTGCAGGCCGAGTCGCTCCGCGAGGCGACGGTAGCTATCGTACACTTCCCCCGTCAGGACGCCGTTGCGCCGGCGCTCGTAGGACTGGAGGATCGCATACAGGAGCACCTTGCAGTGAGGGGGGAGCGTGCGGCAGCAATCGACGATGATGTCCTGCTCGAGACGGTTCTTCGCCTTCACCACATGGTCGGGGGTGATCCGCTTCGCCTTGTCTCGCTCGGCCATTTCGGCCGCGAGGCGCAGCAACGCCAACGCTCGGCGGGCATCCCCGTTCTCGAGAGCGGCGTACGCCGCGCACCGCTCGACGACGCCGGGGTCGATCACGCCGTCCCGGAACGCCTCGCGCGCCCGCTCGCGCAGAATGTCCTGCAGTTGCACCGCGTCGTACGGCGGGAAGAGGATCTTCTCCTCGTTGAGCCGGCTGCGGACGCGCGCATCCAGGTGGTTCGTGAACTTGAGGTCGTTCGAGATCCCGACGATCACGAGACGCGACGACTCGAGCTCCGTGTTGAGCTGGCTCAACGTGTAGAGGACGCTGTCGCCGCTGCGGGCAACCAGGCGATCGATCTCGTCGAGGACGAGCAGGATGGTCACCCCGCTCGCGTCCATCAGGCGCCGCATACCGGCCTGCACCCGGTCGAGCGACCAGCCCGTAGGGATCCGCTCGGTCTCGGTCCGCGCGTAGGTATTGCCGATCGTTTGGAGCAGACTGTAGGCGGTGTCGATGTTGCCGCAGTTGATCGTCACGAACGAGAGGTTCTTCGGCGCCTCCGCCCGGCGCTGCATGTCCTGGCGAACCTGCGCCACGACCGCGGTCTTCCCCGTGCCGATCTTTCCGTAGATCAGGAGGTTCGACGGGAGATCCCCTCGGAGCGCCGGCGCCAGCACCTCGGTGACCTGACGGAGCTGCACTTCCCGATGGGGAAGTCGGCTCGGCACGTGCGAGTCCCGGAGCACCTCGCGGCTGCCGCGGAACAGATCGCTCTTGCTCTGGAGGATCTCGTCGAGGAACTCGGCGGCGGAGCCGGGGGCGGAGGGCGTCGTGGGCGCGGGGGGTGCGGGCATACCGGAGGCCTGGCGGCGGTCGCCGACCGGCGTGACCGCCGGATTGGATGCCGTCAGGGAATCGTCGGGGAGCGGTCTGCCGACGGGTGGTTCCTCGGGAGAAGGAGACACAGTACGGACCTATCCGGGGCTCGGACAGGGGTCGCAGGGTGGAGCCGCATATCTAACTTTGGTAACGAATCGCCGCCGAAGGCGTCGCGCGAC
Source organism: Thermoplasmata archaeon (assembly GCA_049675585.1). Taxonomy (GTDB): domain Archaea; phylum Thermoplasmatota; class Thermoplasmata; order Lutacidiplasmatales; family UBA184; genus Lutacidiplasma. The sequence continues at coordinate 691 of JBAUAJ010000195.1, read as the reverse complement.
CCGGATTATACAAATCGCCGCGACGCGGACCGCTTCGGAACCCGACCGAACCGATTTGAAGGAGGACGGCAGTCGTTCGACCGCGATGGGAGAATCCGCGGCGCATGCGACGCCCTCCGAGGCTCGCTCGGCGGGGGCCGTCTCGATACTCGGGATCGTGGGTGCCGCCGTGCTGGTGGGGCTCGGCCTGACGGGGCTCGCGTACTGGTTGATCACGTTCCACTGGATCCTGCTGCTCAGCATCGTTCCGCTCGCCACCGGCGGTCTGCTCTTCTTCTCGAAAGCGACCGGACCGGACCACGCCTGACCCGAGGTCGGCCGACCATGCCCCGGATCGCCGACGAGCCCACCCGCCCCGTGGTCCTCAAGCTCGGGGGAAGTCTGATCACCCGCAAGCGTGAAGTGGAGAAGCTTCGGCCGAAGGTGATCGCCCGGGCGGCTAAAGAGATCGCGGGCGTCGAGGGCGTGCCGGTCGTCCTGCTGCACGGCGCCGGCGGATTCGGCCATCCGGGAGCGAAGCGATTCGGACTCGCCCGACCTCCTGGGCCGCGGGAGCACCCCGCGGATCGGACGCGCGGGGCGGCGATCGTTTCCGCCGAAGTGCGCCGACTCCACCTCACGGTCCTGCGCGGGCTCGTGGCGGCGGGTCTGCGCCCGTGGTCGGTGCCGATGTCGACGCACGCCCGTAACC
>JBAUAJ010000194.1:0-1769 GCA_049675585.1 Thermoplasmata archaeon | reverse complement strand
GGGCGGACGAGAGCTCCAATACCTATTGGGATTGGGTCATCTCCCACGTCTATCTGATCTATGGCATGCAGGCGATCGTCGCCCAGCAAATCCAGGCTTTCAAGCAATTTCCGCCGCGTCAAAAACCGGCGGCGTTCAATCTGGACGCGGTGCTTGCGCAGATGCAGGACGCAAGCGGCAGCGGCTATCACTAGCTCGTCGTCCGTCGCCGCGGGGCCGATGTCACCGTCGAACACGGCGGCATCGGGCCTGGGAGGAACCCATGAACCTGATCACGTTCGAGTCGCTGACGCTGCAGGAGCGCGGCCATGCGCGCGGCGGCCTCTTCCGCTATTACGAGCTGCTGCACGGCCGTGAAGGCGCGCCGGACAACTTCTACCTCTCGATCGGCGTGCTCGCCGGCGACTTCGTCTCGCCGCGCCACCGGCACAACTTCGACCAGGTGCGCTTCCAGCTCGAAGGCGCGTACGACTTTGGCGCCGACGGGGCGATGCACCCGGGCTCGATCGCCTACTTCCCGGAGGGCACGCGCTACGGACCGCAAAAGACCGTCGACCCCAAGACGCTGACGCTCGTGCTGCAGATGGGCGGGGCGAGCGGCAACGGCTACATGTCCGAGCGCGAGTTCCAGCGCGGCCTCGCCGAGCTCAAGACTTTAGGGTCGTTCAAGGACGGCGTCTTCACCCGCGAGAAGCCGGGCGGCGGCAAGATCAACCAGGACGCCTACGAGGCGGTGTGGGAGCACGTGAACCGGCGCGAGCTGGTCTATCCGAAGGAGCGCTACACGCGCGCGGTGTTCGTGGAGCCCGAGAACTTCGCGTGGGTGCCGAGCGGCCCGGGCCTCGCCACCAAGCTGATGGGCGTCTTCAACGAGCGCGGCACCAAGATCGCGTTCCATGGCCTGGACTCCGGCGCCAGGCTTCAGCTCGACGAGGCCAGCCTCTGGTTCGTTTGGTCGGGCTCAGGCGATGCCGGCGGCCAAGCGTGGCGCCGCTGGACCACGATGCGGACCGAGACCGGCGAGCATGCGGAGATCGAGGCCACTGAACATTCGGAGATTTTGCAGATGGCCTTGCCGCGTTTGGCGGACCCGGCTGCGGCCCGCGCCGCCGCCTGATCGCCCAGTGCGACGGGAGCGGGCTAGACTTCGACGCCAACGTATCCCGGGCAGGTTTCTTGCGGAAAGGACAAAAGATGGGCGTGGATCCAGTTGCGCAGTTGCTCAGCGACCCGCGCTTCAAGGGCAAGCCAATCACTTAGGCGGTCACATCGGATGGCTACGATGCCATCCGGCGGGCCTGGCTGACGCACGTTCATGCCGAAGAGGTGTTGTTCAAGCCGTTCACGGAGGATGAATTCAAGACGCAGATGCAGGTCATGCTCAGCGTCTTCACCGATGATTGCGTGATGGAACTGGTGACCACCGGGGAGCGCTGGCAAGGCCATCAGCAGGCTGCCGCGTTCTACCGCGTGTTCCTGAGCTCTTTGCAGCAGATGCAATGGGTTCCGCAGGCGCTCGTCATTGGCCCTCAGGGCGTCCTGGACGTGGTCAATATGACCGGGAAACTGGTCAAGGAGTTCGCCGGATTGAAAGAAGTCGGCGCGGCGGTGCACCTGCAATGGGTGATCTACTTTCCGTGGGTGCCGACTGCGGGAAAATTCCAGGGCGAGGTGATCTATTCGATCCGCCCACTGTAGAACGGCCATGCTCGATCGCGAGAACGCAAGTGTTGCGCTGCGCTAAATCGGATTGGCATTGACCCTTCGAG
>JBAUAJ010000193.1:0-1546 GCA_049675585.1 Thermoplasmata archaeon | reverse complement strand
GGGATCGTCAGAGGACGGTCGGCGATATTTGCGGACACCAAATTTTGCGTTGGGGGGTGCGACACCCATGGAACTCCTCAAGACCGCCGAGGGAGAGCAATTGGTGCTCGCGGAACTGCAAGCTCAGGCCGACGGCGGCCCTGTGTGAAGCTGTATCGGGCGCGAGCGTGGCGTGCTGGACCGGCAACCTTCGATCCGCTGGATTCTTCGGGTTCCATCGGTGGTGCCGGGTGGCGGTTCAACGATGTTCATACCGAGATTCTCTATGCCGCTGAAGTTGAGGCGCTGGCCATCCTCGAGGTCGCCGTGCGGCCCGGCTGGGAAACAGTGAAGCAGGTGTTGATCGGCACCATTGATCTGCCGGACGGGCTCATCATCGAACCTCGCGGCCTGGGAATTATTCTGCCGACCAACTGGAGCGCGCGCCCCGTGGCTCCGGCTAGCCGGAGCATCGCACGGGAGTTCCTCAACGCCATCGCCACGATCGCCGCATCGTCCCGGCCGATCGGATTGCGCGTACCCTCGGTGTTGAGCAATTCGGACTTCAACGTGCTCATCGATCCGTCGCGCAAAGAACTGTGCTCGACGAGCCTCGTGCGCCGGTTGCCCTTCGGCAATCTGCTCGCGACGAGTAGTTAGCGCTTTTGCTGTTCCGGGCGCACCGCTATTTGGCGGATTTTGACGTCTTGAGCTTGGTGAGTGTGTCGAACAGGCTGACATGGGGATGCTTGGCGCAGTCGGCCAGCAAGGCGCTCTGGAAGGAATCCAGCAAGTCGGCGTCGAAGATATGGCCGCCGGATCTTGCCACCGAAAAGCCGAACAGCCACATCATGATGGTGGTTGCGCTCTCCGGATCCGTGCGTGCCAGCTCGATGTGCCGCGGGGCAAATGCCGCGCAATCGAGGGTGGTGAGGTTCATTGGATTCTTGGGCTCAGGTTTGACGATGGCCAGAGCGTCCAGAACGCTCTCGGCGGGATTGCTCTTGCACTCGCCATCCAATGCGAAGCCGAAGGCCGTCAGCGCTTCCGGATACATGACGTGCGCGCCGGACTTCGCCACTGAGTAGCCGAACAGCCACATCACCGTATTGATGTTGTCCGCGACCGGATTCGACACCGAGGCCGGCAAAATCTCGTTTTCATACTTCGCGCAACTCAGCGTCGCGAGATTGAGTTGGGCCGCGCGGCTCATGCAGGGAGCCACGCAGGCGGCCAGAACGATCCAAGAGAGAACTTTCATAGTTGGAACTCGCGGGGGGGCCGGAACATCGGCGTCAAACCGCATATGACATCATAGAATGGCGCAGAGTTCTCGAAATCGCTTAGGGTAGGCCGAATAGGAGGAGGGCGATGAACACAGTCCTGGTGACCGGCGGTTCGGGCTTCATCGGCAGCCACTGCATTCTTCAGCTCCTGGCCTCGGGCCACCGGGTGCAAACCACCGTGCGCAAACTCAAGCGCGAGGACGATGTGCGCGCCATGCTCCGGCAAGCAGGCGCCGACCTGGGCGATCGCCTGTCCTTCTTCGCCGCCGATTTGCAAAGCG
>JBAUAJ010000192.1:0-1945 GCA_049675585.1 Thermoplasmata archaeon | reverse complement strand
TTCTACGACGTGGCGCACACGGCGGAGAGCGCCCGGGCGCTCGCGGAAAGCCTCGGCGAACTCGCCCCGCTCGCGGATCCGGCCGAGAGCGCCATCGTGTTCGGGTGCCTCACGGGGAAACCGGTCGAGCGGATCCTGGACGCCCTCGCCCCGCTCGCGCACACGCTGGTGGTCGTTCGGGTTCGTTCCGAGCGGGCGGTCCCGGGCAATGCGCTGCGGGCGGCGGCGGCCGGACGTTTCCCACGGATCGTGGAGGCCCCCGACGCCGCGGCGGCCGTGAAGCTCGCCCGCGCGGCGACCGGTCCGGACGGGCTCACGCTCGTCACCGGAAGCGACTATCTGATCGGTGAACTGATGCGCCCCTCCGGCTCCACCGACGAGCCGGATCTCTCCGACCCGGGCTCCGAGCGGACCCGGCCGGGGAGACGGCCGGAGGTCGACCGATGAGCCCGGCCCCCGCCGCGGCGCTCGACTGGGAGCGGCTCCTCGACCGGTTGTCGGCGTTCTACCGGACCGGCGACTGGCGGCGGCCGTACCTGCGGGACCACGCCGAGGATCCGTTCCAGGTCCTGATCGGGACGATCCTCTCGCAGCGCACCCGCGACGAGCAGACGGACGTCGCTTCGGCGCGCCTGTTCGAAAAGTATCCGGATGCACCGTCCCTCGCCGCGGCCCCGCCCCGGGAGGTCGAGCGGCGGATCCACTCGGTCGGGTTCTACCGGGCCAAGACGCGGTTGATCCGCGCGTGCGCCCGCGAGCTCCTCGACCGGTTCGGCGGGCGCGTGCCGGCGACCCTCCCCGAGCTCACGAGCCTTCCCGGCGTTGGCCCGAAGACGGCGAACTGCGTGCTCGTATTCGGCTACGGGATCCCGGGGGTCCCGGTCGACACGCACGTCCATCGCCTGTCGAACCGCCTCGGGGTCGTTCGAACGAAAACCCCGGAGGAGACGGAACAGGCGTTGCGCCGCGTCCTTCCCGAGCGGTTCTGGCTTCCGCTCAATCCGCTGTTGGTGCAGCACGGTCAGAACCTCTGCCGCCCGCACCGGCCGAAATGCCCGGAGTGCCCGATCGTCGAGCAGTGCGCTACGGGACGCGCCCTCCGGGAGGGGCGGAACCCGCCGCGCGCAGAGGACCGGCCGCCCCCGGTGCGCCGCGGCTCCGCGGGAGCGCGAGGAGGGCGAGCAGTGTCACGACCTCGAACGCCGCGAGCACCTCCCACGCGATCGAGTACGACGAGAGGGCGAGCACTCGGCCGAAGACGTAGGCGACCAGCCCGCCCCCGGCGAGCTGCAGCGCGTTGAACGTTCCGATCGCGATCGGGACGTCCCCTGGCGGGACGTCATCCCAGTAGTGGGGCACGACGTACATCACCGCGTAGGCGAAGCCATACGCGAACGAGAACGTCGCCCCGAGGACGACCGCGGCGGCGAGCCCGGCGACCGGGAGCGCGGCGAGCACGACGGCGCCGAGCGCGGCGGCCCCCGCGAGCTGGATCCGGTGGTCCCTGCGTCGATCGGCGATCGTCCCGCCGACCGGGCCCCCGAAGACGCTCGGGAAGACGAAGGCGACCCCCACCAGGCCGGCAATGGTCGGCGACCAGCCGCGGATCGCCTCCCCGTACGGTACGATGAACTGACCGGTCGCGAACGACGCTCCTTCCATCCCGACGAACGCGAGACCGATCGCCCAGACCCCGCGGTAGCGGATCGTCGCGAGCGACGACGGAGCGCGCTCCGTCCGGGGGGACGGCGGAGGGTCGACCGATCTCGGGATCGCGACGATCCCCGCCGCCGTGAGCGCCACGAGCAGCCCCCCGCCGAGGAGGAGCGCGCCGTGCCATCCGATGGACGGGACGAGCCAGGCGGTGGCCAGCACGCCCGCCGCCGCGCCGGCGCTGAACGCGGAGGAGAAGCCTCCGACCGGGAGCCCCCGCCGCCCCTCGGGA
>JBAUAJ010000191.1:0-10078 GCA_049675585.1 Thermoplasmata archaeon | reverse complement strand
CAGGCCGCGTCCCACTCGTTCCGCCGGCTCTCCCGCGCCGGCCTGGTGGAGGTCCGGGACGGCCACTATCGGCCGACCGTTCGAGGGGTCGCCACCCTCCATGCGGCGCTCGACCGCCTCGGCGCCGACGTCGCGGCACGGCTCGCCCGGCTGCATGTGATCCGATCGACCCGGGCGATCTCCGTGGAGACGCTCCGACCCGGCGACGCGGTCTCCCTCGACCTTCGGGACGGGATACTCTCGGCCCGGCGAGGCAGCTCGGGCCCGTCGCGCGGGGTGGTCCGGGACGGGGGGCCCCCCGGGAGCTTGGTGGAGGTCGGGCAGCTCGAGGGGATCGTGCCGATCGAGCCGGCCGCGGTGACGATCTACTCGCTCGCCCCGGCCGACCTGAAGGACCCGGGACTCACCGCGCGGCTGCGGCAGGCGATCCGGGCGGCTCCCGAGAGCCTGCTGGCGGCCGAAGGGCTCGTCGCGTTCCACGCCCTTCGCCCCGCCGCCCCGGCGGTTCCGCATCGGTTCGCGGTCGCGGCGGCCTGCCGGGCGGCCTCGACGGTCGGCGTTCCGTGCCTGGTGGTCGTCTCGCAGGACGGGCTTCCCGACCTGTTGTCCGAGTTCTCGGGCCCGCACCCTCCCCCTCTCGAGGTGCGGGCGTTGCCCGCCCGCTCCACCGCACGTCGACGGGGCCGTTAGTCCGGCACCGCCGGTAGCCGTCGGGCGCACTCGAGCAGCAGCTCGCGGATCCCCGCCACCTCGATCGCCCCCGCCCGGCGCAGCTCCTCGAGCGCGCGTCCGCCGGCCCCGTCCGCGTAGTCCCATCGGACGTCCGGTGAATGGCGAAGGAGAAGGACCGGTGTGCGCGCGGCGTACGGGAGGACGTCCGCCAGGTTCACGACGTTCGTCGGGCCGACCGCGAACGGCGCGACGACGACCAGCTTCGCGGCGGAGAGCAGCAGTCGCCCGGCCTCCCGAGCTTCCTCCCCGATCGGTGCGAACGGGACCTCGATCGCGCACGGGACGCCCAGCCCCTCGGCGGCCTCCTGGTCGGAATCCATGAGATTGAGCACCCCGGCAGTGACCCGGTAGCCGTCGTCCACCAGCGCCCGCATCACGCCCGCCGCCGCGCCACCGCCTCCGATCACATGCACCGGACCCCGTCCGATCGGAGCGGGACCCCGGGGCTCCCCGGCGACCGGACGGTGGGGGACGAGATAGGGCGTACCGGTACGGGGCTCGTGCCGGAGCTCCGCGATCACGCCCCAGACCCGCTCGAGCAGCTCCTCGGAGAGGACCGAGGCAGGCGGCCCGTCGGCGACCTTCCGGCCCCGCGAAAGCACGACGATCCGGTCGGCGAACCGTGCCGCGAGATTGAGATCGTGCAGGGCCGCGAGGACCGTGACCCGCCCCTTTCGCGTGAGCCCCCGGACCCGGTCGAGCAGGTCGAGCTGGTGGCCGATGTCGAGGTGCGATGTCGGCTCGTCGAGCAGGAGGACCGGCGATTCCTGCACGAGGGCCCGGGCGAGGACCGCTCGTTGCCGCTCTCCGCCACTGAGCGAGAGGATCCCGTCCCCGGCCCGGTCGGCGAGGTCGAGCTCCGTGAGGATCGAGCGGGCCGCGGACCGGTCGGCGGACGAATCCCCTTCGAGAGGTCCCAGCCGCGCGTATCGTCCGTAGAGAACGTACTCGAGCAGCGGGACGTCGTCCCGGGCCGACTCCTCCTGGGGGACCCAGGCGAGCCGTCGGGCCCGCTCGCGTACCGGGAGCTCGAGGACGGGCGACCCGAGCACGTCGACCGATCCTTCGCTCGGCCGGAGGAATCCGAGGGCGCTTCGGATCAGCGTCGTCTTACCGGAGCCGTTCGGTCCCGCCAAGGCGACAAATTCCCCGGGGGCCACCGAAAGGTCGAGTCCGTAGAGGGCGACCCGGTCGCCGAATCGGACCGTCACCCCTCGGAGCCGGAGGGCGGCGGGCGCCGGGGCCGTCACCGGTCCCCCATCGTGAACGCCCCGCGCCGGCGGTAGAGCAGGTAGGCGAAGAACGGCGCCCCGGCGAACGCCGTGAAGATGCCGATCGGAAGCACGCTCGACGGCAGGACCGCGAGGGAAAGATCCCGGGCGGACAGGAGAAAGACACCCCCCACGACCGCCGAGGCCGGCACCACGATCCGATAATCCGTGCCGAACAGGCGTCGCACGATGTGGGGCGAGACCAGTCCGACGAACCCGATGATCCCGGTGAACGCCACCGCCACGGCGGTCGTGAGGGAGGTGAGCACGAGGATCGCGAGACGCGCCCTCCGGACATCGACCCCGAGGCTCTGGGCGATGTCGTTGCCGAGCTGCAGGAGGTTTAGCTCCCGCCCGTACACCGAGAGCACCGATCCCGTGATGAGCAGGACCCCGAGGACGATCCCGTCGACCGGCCAAGTCCCGGAGCCGATATTCCCGAGGAGCCAGAAGTCGACCTGGAGGCTCCCGGTGGGATTGAGGAGCAGCAGGAGGGAGAGCACGGACGAGAGAAAGCTCGAGAGCGCGACCCCCGTGAGGAGCAACGTCTCGACGGATCCGAATCGGCTCCGCGCCGCTACGAGGATCACCCCGCCGGTGGCCAACGCCCCGGCGAAAGCGAACGCCGGCAGCACCAGGTTCTGCTGGGCGACGTCCACCCGGAACACGAAGACGAGCGCGGCCCCGACCGTCCCCCCCGAGGAGATGCCGAGCAGGAACGGGTCCGCGAGCGGGTTGCGGAACACCCCCTGCAGGCTCGCCCCCGAGAGTCCGAGCGCGGCTCCGGCCCCGAGCGCGAGGAGCACCTCGGGGAGACGTTCCTCCCAGACGATCTCGGTGTACGCCTGGCAGAGCCGCGGCGAGATCGAGAATCCCGCGCACGGGTGGGGGAAGAGCGCCGCCCCCGAGATCCGGTTCGCGAGGATGCGCAGGACGAGCTCGGGGGGGATCGTGGTGTTCCCGAGGAGCGGGGAGAACAGGACGGCGGCGGCCAGCGCTCCGGTGAGGAGAAGGACGGTCGCGAGCAGGCCGGTCGGGCGGGCGGCGGCTCCCGCTTCCGGCCGGGAAGGAGAGGCCGCCACACCCGGGCCCCGTCAGTAACCGGGGTGGAACAGTCCGAGGAGGATCGGCAGCCCGACGAGCACCATCGTCGGATCGGGTTCGGTCAGGTAGTTCGAATTGACCCCGTAGACCGTCCCGTTCTCGACCGCCGACAACGAGGACCAGAACGGAGCGCTGGTGTAGGATGCCTCCGTGAACCCGAATCCCGTACCGTAGATGATCAGCGCCGGATTGCTGACGAGCACCTGCTCGCCGGAGAGTTCGGGATACTGGAACGTCGAGTTCGCGGCGATGCTGGTCCCGCTCGCGAGCTCGATCAGGGACTCGCCGAAGGTCCCGGGTCCATACGTCCAGTAGCCGTCCGAGTCGACGTCGTACGTGACGAGGACCGTGGGGAACGGAACCGGGGGGTAGGTGTTCGTGAGGTTCAACTGGATCGACGAGGCGTTGCCGAGCACGTGCGCCAACTGGGCATTGAGCGCCTGCGCCGCACTACCGACCCCGAAGACCTCTCCGAGCAACGAGACGTCGACCTCGATGCCGCTGAGCGTCGGGGGCTGGACCATCACCACCGGGATGTGGTAGGTCTGGCTGATCGTCTCCACATCCGCCACGGAGACGATCGTCGCGGCGAGCACCAGATCGGGGGTCAAATTGAGGAGTTGTTCGGTGACGAGCGGCTCCACCTGGACGCACATCGAGGGGGTGAGGCTCCAGTTGGCGATCTGGCCGGGCGAGTAATCCTCGGTGAGACCGCCGAAGGCGGGCGCGTAGCAGTCGACCCCGACCACGTGGCTCCGCAGACCGAGGCGGAAGATCGAATCCATGATGCTCGGGCCGAGCACCACGACGCGGGCCGGGTCGAAGGGGACGGTGACGCGGCGGCCGAGATCGTCCGTGACGACCAGCGAGCCGGGCGTGGTCGTCGGGCCGAGCTCGGCGAAAACGGACGTGACCGCCACGGCGAGACCAGCGACGACCAAGAGCGCGACGACGAACAGGGCGACCGGGACGGATCGGGCGGGTTTCGGCGCGGACGAGGAGCCATTCAAGGACATTAGATTCCGGGCAAACCGACTTGAACATAAGGGTTGCTCCGCGATCGAGCCGCCGTCGCGACCCGCCCGGCCCGCGCCGCGCGCCGAGGACAAAGGCTATCTTTTCGAACCCCCCCCGGCGGGACGGAGGGGAGCATAGGCTAACTTGGCAGACCAGCGGGCTCCAGTCAGGGCGACCGAAAGGTCCCCTGCGATTATGGGTCTGCGGAGGGGCGCGGCGCGCCCCCGTGACGATTGACTGGAGCGCGCGGAGAGACCCGCATATGGGGGTTCAAATCCCCCTGCTCCCATCCCTCTCCGCGAGCCGACCAGTGGGCGCCCGGACCCGCGGCCATTCTGTTGCTCACGTTCTCATCGCCCGAACCCAGCGAGGTGTACCCCGCCCCCCGGGAGTCGACGAGCAGCGGGAGCATGGGCGGCGCTGACCGATCGATCACCCTTCACCCACTCCTAATGTCTTGCAACGCCCCGCTGCGGGGACCGAGGCGTCCCGGCTCAAGCGACCGGCGAGTACATCGGGCTCCCGCGGATCCTCGCGGCCAGCGCCTCCACCACCTCGTGGGCGTCGTTCGGCATAGGGACCCGCTGGTACTCGAGTCCCTCGCGCTCCGCGAACTCGCGCACGACGACGTCCAGATCGTACAGGACCTCGAGGTGGTCGAAGACGAATCCGAACGACGCGATCAACGGACGCCGGGCCCCGCGGGCCTTCCACTCGAGCAAGCGCTCGGTGATGTCCGGGCCAAGCCAGGCCTCCGTGGTGTTTCCCGCGCTCTGGTACGTGAACGACCAGCGCTCGAGCCCGGCCGCACGGGCGATCGCCTCCGCGGTCGCCTGGAGCAGTTCGGGATAGGGGTCCCCCCGGTCCCGCATCCGCTGCGGCAGGCTGTGGGCGGAAAGGAGCACCGGGCGATCCGAGTCCTGGGCGCGCGAGAGTTCCGCCCGGATCGATCGACTCCAGTATCCAATCCAGTTCGGGTCCAGATGCCAACCGAGTCGCACATCGACCTCGATCGGGGACGACGCCCGCGCGATCCCCTCGGCCACCCCGTCCCGGTACGGCTCGCTGATCCAGGTCGAGGCGTACGGCGACAGGGGGACGGCCGTCAGGTGCCGGATTCCCGACCGGGCGGCGTCGGGAACGACGTCCCGCAGTGCGGGGTGCCCGTGCTTGACGCCGAGGAACACCTGCGGTCCGGGTCCGTCGCGGCCGAGCCGGCCCTCGAGCTTCGATCGCAGCGACCCGAGGATACGATTCTGCGGCGAGCCGCCGATCCGCTCGTACCTCCGGACGTACTCGGCGACCGTCGCGGGGGAGGGGGCCTGCCCGTGCAGGACGTCCGCGAGGTAGGCACGTAGGTCGTCGGCCCCGTTCGGGCTGCCGTACCCCATCAGGAGCACCGCGGAGGTGCCCGGGGACGGCCGTTCGGTCATCGTCGCTTCAGCTCCCGCCCGGCCGAGTGCACATACTCGACAAGCTCGCGCACCCGTTCGGGCTCGGTCTCGGGAAGGACACCGTGCCCCAAGTTGAATACGTGGCCCCGCCCGTCCGGTATCTCGTCGAGGACGCTCCGGGCCTCGCGCCGGAGCGACTCGCTCGGGCCAAGGAGCGCGCCCGGGTCGAGGTTGCCCTGGAGGGCAAGATCTGGCCCCACCCGTTGGCGTACGCGGCCGAGCGGCTCCCGCCAATCCACGCCGAGCGCCTCGGCGCCGGTCCGGGCCAGGAGCTCGGTGAGATGGGCGGAACCGGTGGAGAAGTAGATCGTCGGGCGCCCCCGGGGCCGCAACCTATCGAAGATCGTGCGCAGCGGACCGAGCAAGTGGCGCTCGAACTGCGACGGGGTGACGGCGCCCACCCATGTGTCGAACAGCTGCAGCGCGGCCGCGCCGCTCGACGCCTGTAGATCCAGGTAGTCGACCGTCATGTCGGCGAGCCGCCCGATCAGGCGGTCGAAGGTCGCGGGGTCGGAGTAGAGGAGCCGCTTCGTCTCGACGTACTCGCGGCTCGGCCGCCCCTCGATCAGATAGGCGGCGAGCGTGAACGGGCCTCCCGCGAAGCCGAGGATCGGTCGGTCGGACTCGAGCTCGAGGAATCGTTCGATCGCCGAGCCGACGAACCCGACGGACGACCGCGCGTCGAACGGCAGCAGTTCGTCGACCTGGGCCCGGGTTCGTATCGGGTGACGAACGACCGGACCCACGCCCGGATCGATCGAGAAGTCGACGCCGAGGCCGAGGAACGGCAGCGAGATGTCGGCGAAGACGACCCCTGCGTCGACGTCGTAGCGGCGCACGGGCTCCAGGGTCACCTCGGCGGCGAGCTCGGGCGTACGCGCGATCTCGAGCAGCGAGCGGCCTTCGCGGAGCTTTCGGTACCCCGGCAGGTGCCGACCCGCCTGCCGCATCAGCCAGATCGGCGTCGTATCCGTCTCCTCCCCTCGCAGGGCGCGGACGAGCCGATCCCGGCGCATCACCCGCTCCGTCGAGCCGCCCGGAGACTGGCGCGGAGCGCCGGAACCGCCCGCGCGATATCCGCGGGCTCCATCGCGGCCGAGACAAACGCGGTCTCGAGCGACGAGGGCGGAAGGTACACGCCACGGTCGAGGGCGGCGTGGAAGAATCGAGCGTAGCGGGCCCGGTCGGTGCGCCCGGCCGTCCGGTCGTCGACGATCGGCCCGGGCGCGAAGAACACGCCCAGCATCGACCCCACCCGCTGAACGGTGAACGCCCGAAGCCGGTCCTCTTCGGCCGCCCGGACCAGCCCCTCCTCGAGCTCTCGACCGATCCGTTCGAGGCGCCGGTAGACCCCCGGCCCGAGCCGGTCGAGCGTGGCCGCGCCCGCGGCCATCGCGAGAGGGTGGCCCGAGAGGGTCCCGGCCTGATAGACCGGCCCGAGAGGAGCGACGGTCTCCATCACCTCCCGGCGTCCTCCGTACACCCCGATCGGCATGCCGCCGCCGACGATCTTGCCGAGCGTCACGAGGTCGGCCGAAAGCCCGAGGCTCTCGTGGATCGTCCCCCTCCGAAGGCGGAACCCCGTGATCACCTCGTCCGCCACGACGAGCGCCCCGTGGCGCCGAGCGAGCCTCGAGATCGTGGCCAGAAATCCCGGCCGGGGAGGAACGACCCCCATATTGCCCGCGACCGGCTCCACCACCACCGCGGCGATCGACCGACCGTGGCGCTCGAACAGCGCGCAGAGCCCTTCCGGGTCGTTGTACGGCGCGACCAGTGTATCGGCAACGACCGCGGCCGGGACCCCGGCCGAATCCGGCAACGAAAGGCCTGCCACGCCGGAGCCGGCGCGCGCGAGCAACCCGTCCGAGTGCCCGTGGTAGCCGCCCGCGAACTTCACCAACTTCGCGCGGCCGGTGAACCCCCGCGCGACGCGCACGGCGCTCATTACCGCCTCCGTCCCCGAGCTGACGAACCGCAACCGCTCGAGCGACGGGACCGCGGCCCGGAGCCGCTCCGCGAGCTCGTGCTCGAGCGGGGAGGGGGCTCCGAAGGTGAGTCCGCGCGTCGCCGTCCGACGCACCGCCGCGACCACCGCGGGCGGGGCATTCCCCAGGACGTTCGCCCCCCACGATCCGACGAGGTCGAGGTACCGCCGGCCGTCGACGTCCGTCAGGTAAGCGCCTCGGCCCCGCGCGAAGAACACCGGGGACCCTCCGACCCCGCGGAACGAGCGGACCGGGCTGTCGACCCCTCCGACCAGCACGCGCGTGGCGCGCCGGGCCAGAGCGCGCGAGCGGGGTCCCGGGGCAGGGTTCACGGCCGGCCGTCCGCCAGGTCGAGCATCCGGCGGATCGAGGTGAGACGGCAGGTGAAGATCGGGGTCTCGAGCGCGGTGTACCGGCTCGCCTCGGTCGAGCGCAGGTCGCTGACGAGCGCGAGGAACTCGGCGGGCGATTCGGCCTCGAAGGAGAGGATGAACTCCATGTCGTCGAGGCCGAAGGAGTACCCCGTGTGGATCCGAACGTTCGGGTACTTGTGGCCGATCCGGAAGTGCTCGCCCATGATCCGGCGGCGCTCCTCGAAGGGGAGCCCGTACCACTCCCGTTTCTTGACGAACGGGTAGACGAACAGGAACGGCAGGTCCGCCGGGCGGCGGGCCCCTTTCGAGCCTTCGCCGCCGTGGGCGTGCTCGGCGACGTACTCCGAACGGCGCCCCATGCCGAGGTAGGAGTACGGGGTCTCGAGGTAGCCGCCGAGAGGGGTACCCAGGAGGCGCGAGTGCATCTCCTGGATCGGGTCGAGCTCGGGGGAGATCGACCAGACCATCATCTCGGTCCCGGCCTTGAGCCCGACCAAGGAGTAGGGGTGCACCACGACCCCGGGGGGGGGTCGTTCGAGGATCTGCGCGAACTCGGCCTTCCCCGCGGCGCGGGCCTCCGGGGGAAGGCGCCGCCACTCCGGGCACAGATGAAAGAACGTGTACGTCACAAAGTCTCGGCGCTCCTCCGATTCCGCCGTCCCCCGCGCGCCGGGGGGCATCGCTCCGGCCGTCACCGCGCCTCGGAGGACCAGCGCGCCACGTCGCGCGCGAAGTAGGTGACGATCAGGTCGGCGCCGGCCCGGCGGATCGCGCCCAGGGTCTCCCCGACGGCGGCCCGCTCCTCGACGATCCCCCGCTCGGCGGCGGCCTTCAGCGTCGCGTACTCGCCGCTCACCTGGAACGCCGCGAGCGGCAGGGAGAATTGCATCCGCGCGCGCGCGAGGAGATCGAGGCTGGTCAGCGCCGGCTTGACCATCAGCAGGTCCGCCCCCTCCTCCGCGTCGAGCGCCATCTCCCGCAGGGCCTCCCGCGCGTTGCGGGGATCCATCTGGTAGCCCCGGCGGTCGCCGAAGCCGGGCACCGAGCGTTCGGCCTCGCGGAACGGGCCGTAGAACGCCGAGGCGTGCTTCGACGAGTACGCCAGGATCGCAGTCTCCTCCCGGCCGGCCCCGTCGAGAGCGGCCCGGA
The DNA here is from genome assembly GCA_049675585.1 of Thermoplasmata archaeon. Classification (GTDB taxonomy): domain Archaea; phylum Thermoplasmatota; class Thermoplasmata; order Lutacidiplasmatales; family UBA184; genus Lutacidiplasma. The sequence continues at coordinate 989 of JBAUAJ010000191.1, read as the reverse complement.
TCCGGGCGACCTGGCCGTCCATCATCGCGCTCGGCGCGACGACCTCCGCCCCCGCGGCCGCGTGGGCGACCGCGACCCGGCCCAGCCGCTCCACCGTGGGATCGTTCGCGATCGAGCCGCGACGTACCACGCCGCAGTGCCCGTGGGAGGTGTACGCGCAGAGGCAGACGTCGGTCGCGACCACGAGATCGGGCGCGGCCCGCTTGATCGCGCGCACCGCAGCGGGAACGGGTCCGTCCGGATCCCACGCCGCGCTCCCCTCCGAATCCTTCCGGGCCGGAACACCGAAGACCAGCACGGCGCGAATCCCCTCGCTCCACAGGCGCGCGGCGAACGGACCGATCGATGAGGCGGCGTGCCGTTCGACCCCCGGCATCGCGACGATCGGCTCGGGGTCCCCCCGCCCGGGGCGGACGAAAATCGGGTAGACGAGGCGGCGGAGCTCGACGTCGGTCTCCGCCACCCAATCCCGCAGGGCGGCCGTGTGACGTAGCCGGCGCAACCGCACCGGGAGCCCCGGGGCCCGGCGCTGGGTCGATCCGGTTCGATCACGCCGAGGCATGGCGGAGCTCCTCGAGCAGGCGAAGGGTAAATCGCTGGGGGGAGGAGGGACGGACGACGACGACATGGCGGAAGCCGTGACCCCGGGCCGCCCGGCGCGACCGCTCGCCGAGCACGACCAGCCGCGCCGAGGGACCGAGCTGCCGGAACCGACGGGGGCCGAGGGTACTTCGCAGGCCTGAGAGCGCCGAGGGGCTGGTCACGACCCAGAGATCCGCCCGGCCGATCTCCCGGCGAAGAGCGGGAGCGGGCTGAGGAGTCGTCTCCGTCCGATAGACCACCACGTCGACGACCCGATGCCCGTTCCGTCGCAGTTCTCGGGCGAGCTCCGGGCCCGCGCGGCCGGATCGAAAGCGAAGGAGGCGCCGGTGCGGCTCCCGTAGGAGCGATCGGACCAGTGCGGCGGCTCCGTCGCCCGCGGCCCGTCG
>JBAUAJ010000190.1:0-1578 GCA_049675585.1 Thermoplasmata archaeon | reverse complement strand
GACCTGCACCGGCTCGAGCCAGCTCGCGGGCGTCACGACGGCGATCAACACCGCCTCGATGAGCGACCCGCTGAACGGCACGACCCAGCCTGCGGGCGGCTTCTTCGAGGTCGCTCTCGATATCACCACCCTGACCGGCATTAAGCCGAGCTGCCCTGGTCCTTCCGCAGCCAGCGTGTACCTGCGTTCCATCACGGGCCAGACGAGCGACGGCAACCTCAAGGGCTACATGGCGCCGCTGAACGTCGCGCCGGATTCCACGTGTGTCCCGCCGCCGATCACCACGACTGCGACGGGCGGCTCGACGGCGGCGATCGGATCGTCGCAGCACGACGATGTGACCGTCAGCGACGGCACGAACGTGGGTGTCGGCTCGGTCAAGTTCTTCCTCTGCTCGCCGGCCGAGGTCACCGCCAACGGCGGCGACTGCTCGGCGAACGGCACCCAGGTCGGCTCTGTCAAGACGCTTGACGGAAGCGGCAACGCCAGCTCGGACTCGATCGACGGTACGACCACGCCGAACGACAACACGCCCGGGGAGTACTGCTGGCGAGCGGAGTTCACTCCGAGTTCCGGCGACCATCACTTCCTGGCCGGCTCGCACACCAACAGCACCACCGAGTGCTTCACAGTCGTCAAGAATTCGCCGACGATCGTGACCACTCCGTCGCCGACGTCGGTGACGTTGGGTACCTCGCCGGTGACGTTGAACGATTCGGCGCTGTTGTCCGGTGGTCATTCCCCGACGGGGACTATCACCTTCACCCTGGTCTACAACAGCGCGACGGTGGACACCGAGACGGTGTCGGTGTCGGGTAACGGCACCTATACGACGCCGACCGGGTACACGTTGCCGAGCTCGGGGACGGTGACGGGCACGTACCAGTGGAACGCCACCTATTCGGGTGATGGGAGCAACAACTCGGTCTCCGAGAACGGCGCCGCGTCGGAGCAGGTGACGGTCAACTCGGCCTCGCCGGCGGTGGTCACCACGGCTACGCCGGCATCGGTGACGTTGCCGGGATCGGTGACGTTCAGTGACTCGGCGGTTGTGTCGGGTGGCTACCACCCGACGGGGACGTTGACGTTCACGTTGGCCGGCCCGGGCGGGTTCTCCTATACGCAGACGGACACGGTGTCGGCGAACGGGACCTACACGGCGAGTGACGGCCCGGTCGTGAATCCCGATGCCGGTACCTACACCTGGTCGGTCTCCTATTCCGGTGACGGCAACAACAGCACGGCCGTCGATCAGGGTGGTCGCAACGAGCAGACGGTCGTCAGTCCGGCGTCTCCGTCGATCGTGACGACGCCCGATCCCGCGTCGGTGACCTTGGGTACCTCGTCGGTGACGTTGAACGACTCGGCGCTGTTGTCGGGTGGTTCGAACCCGACCGGGACGATCACCTTCACGTTGTTCTACAAGGGCAACCTGGTGGACACGGAGACGGTGCTGGTGGCAGGTAACGGCACCTATACGACGCCGGTCGGCTACACCGTGCCGAGCTCGGGGACGGTGACTGGCACTTACCAGTGGGACGCCACCTATTCGGGTGACGGGAGCAACGGCTCGGTCTC
>JBAUAJ010000189.1:0-3475 GCA_049675585.1 Thermoplasmata archaeon | reverse complement strand
GCGCTCGTAGAGGAGCTTCATGTACATCGCATCGTGCTCGAGGAGCGGCGAGCTCGAGATCACGGTGAGGTCGTAATCCCGCTCGGCGAGCAGCTCCGCGAGCGGGTCGAATCGGACGAGGCCCCGCTTGATCGGGGTGAGCCGGAACTCCCCCGGACCGTAGAACTCGACCCCGGAAAAGTTGAGGTAGAGCGGTCCGTCGGTCGCGCGGACGAACTCTTTCAGGATCGGGTCGAGCTCCTCGGGGTCCTCGAAGCTCTTGCGTTCCCGGGCCGCGAGGTGCGGTAGGTTGAGGACGGGGACCGTCCCCCTCGCGTGCCGGACGAGCTCGAGCACCTCTTCGCGCGAGCCAAACACATCGGGGTGACCGCTGGGTTCGATCGCGAGGCGGACCTTTCCTTTCGTCGCGCTGCGCAACCAGTCCGAGAGGTCCGAGACGATCTCGGTGAGCGTCTGGACGGAGTCGGCGCGCGAGCCCGGCCCGTAGAACCCGAGGTGGGTCACCGCGAGGCGCGCGCCCAGCCCGTGCGCGAGCGCTCCGGTCCACTGGATCTGCCGCTTCGACTGCTCGCGCGCCTCGTCGGAGCCGAAGAAGTCGACGTAGTAGGGCGCGTGCAGCGTGAGATCGACATCGAGCGCCCGGGCGAGGGTCCGGGTCGTCTCGAGGTCGGGCCAATCCTTCGCGAGGCTCCACGTGAGCGTCGTCAACTGATCGCGGCGCTTGAGCGGCGACGCGAGAGCCTCCACGGTCGCGGCCGCGGGGGTTTTCTCGCCCGCGCCGATCCCGACCGCCAGCTGCTGGACGAGCTCGCGCGCCGTCTTCCCGATCTCCTCGTCGAGCACGCCGCGGGAGAGGTGGTTAACTTTGATGAACTGCACTTCCATCGCCGTGAGGCCGAGATGATGGACGTCCGCGATCCCGTCGCGTAACGTCCGACCCTTGCAGGAAAGGGGGATCCCTGCAGGTCCGAATCTAATCACGACGCACCAGGCCTCAGACAGGGAGGCAGACCCAATCGACGAAACTATATATCGGGAGCCCGGGGGACCTTCGCCCCTCGGTCCGGGCGGCGCGCCGGTCGGAATCCGACGGCGACGAGGTACAGCTCCGACGACGCGCCCCGCGACGCCGGTGGCTTGGTCCGGTGGACGCGCACGAAGTGCGCCTCCGCTTCCTCCTCGAGGCGCGCGACGAGGTCGCCGTCGAACACTTTCGCGGCGAACGCGCCCCCCGGTCGCAGGACGTCCACCGCGAGCGCGAGCGCCTGCCGGACGAGGTCGGCCGAGCGGGCGTGATCCGTCGCGTACGCGCCGCTGATGCGCGGCGAGAGGTCGGAGAGCACGAGGTCGAACGGCTCGCCTCCCAAACGGTCGAGCAGGCCGGGATCTCCGACCCGGGCCCGGACCACCCGCACTCCCGGAATCGGCGCGATGGGCCGGACGTCGACCGCGACCACCCCTCCGCGCGGCCCGACCCGCTCGGCCGCCACGACCGACCAGCCGCCGGGGGCCGCGCCGAGATCGAGGACGAGCCCGTCGCGAGGCAGCAGTCGGAATCGCCGATCGAGATAGTCGAGCTTGAACGCCGCCCGCGACCGCAGCCCCTCGCGCTGGGCGGCCCGGTAGAACGGATCGCGTTGTCGTTCGTTCAGGAATCGACGGCTCATCGGTCCGGGAACGGCGTTCCGCGCGCTCCGTCACGGCCGGTGGGGCCGTCCGAATTTGAATCGGAGTCTCTTGCACCCCAAGCAAGAAGGATGGTCCAAGCTACCCCACGGCCCCGCGCCGGTCGCGCGGCGACCGAGGGGGGCGAGATAATGGTTTGCCCGCCGGAGGAGGCCCGGGCTAGTGGACGAACCACCAGGTCGTGATGCCGGCCACGGCGATGATCGCCGTGTTGAGGAGGGCGAGCCAGAAGAATCCCCACAGGTCGGCCGTCCCTTCCTCGGGGGTCGTCTCGGGGGGTGGCATCGACGCGCCGGGCGTGCGCGTGTACGGGGTCGCGTATCCCTCGTCGCCCATCGTCGTCCGGCACGACGGGTTCCGCGTTCTTAATCCCTCGGTCCGTCCGCGCGCCTACGCGGCGAACCACGGGAGCCGGGCGGCCGGTCCGGTCGGCCGCAGCACGAGGAGGTGAACGTTCGCTCCGGGGTCGCCCGGGGCGTACGAATCGCGCTGCGCGAGCTGGTAGAGCAGGAACAGCGCATCCTCGTCCGAGCGGACGTTCAGCGAACCGAGCACATCGATCCCGAAGCGGTGGCGCAGGAGCGAGAGCATCTCTTCGAAATCGATCTGGGCGGTGCCGTCGGTCGCCATCGAGCGGCGGAACAACCCGACCACGACTCCCGTCGCGACCCGCAGCACGTCGCGCGGAGCGACCGTGCGCAGGTGAAAGTGCGGGGGCGCGGCGGCCGGATGCTCGGGCGGTAGGACCAGGATCGCGACCTCGTGCTCGATCGCGGGCTCGTCCGGGCCCGCGAGGTGGTTCCACGCTTCGTCGGCGGCGACGTCGTTGGGGGCGACGAAGATCGCTCGGCGCCGGGCCTCCGGACCTGTGCGGCCGCCCGCGAGCCAACGGTCGATGCGCTCGGCGAGCGCCGCACGCTCGCCGCTCGGTACGAACACCGGATACGTGCGTCGCGGGACGCCGGCTTCCTGCACCCAGAACGACGCGTCCGGCTCTCCGGGCCGCCGCTCGGGAGCGACCCGCGCGTACCCGAGCCGCCGGAGCACCGCCTCCGTATCGCGCAGACGATCGTCGCCGCTGGCCCCCGGACCCGGTTGCGACATCGGAACGAAATGCACCTCGCACCGAGATAAGCTTCGCGCGCCGTCGGTCTACCAGCCGGTCGCCACGCCCGCCCGGAGGAGCGGGACGTTGACGAGGAGGGCGATCACCACCGCGAGCAGGTACGGTCCCGCGAAGACGAACGCGCGCCGGGCGGCGGGTCGGGTCACCTCCCGCCACAGCGGCAGCGTGAGGGCGGTGAAGACGACGCCGAGGGCGATGAGCGTGACGAGGATCGGCCAGGCGACCGCGCCCGTCCACTCGAACAACACGGCGGCGGGGACGAGCAGCGCGGCCGAGACGACCACCACCTTCCCCGAGAAGGCAACGTCGTCCATGCGGGGAAGCATCGGCAGTCCGGCGGCGGCGTACTCGTCGCGCAGCAAAAGCGCGAGGCTCCAGAAGTGCGGAGGCGTCCAGAGGAAGACGAGGAGCGCGAAGACGATCGCGCCCGCCGTCCAGTGGCCGACCGCCGCCGCGCTGCCCGCGAGCGCCGGGGCGCTTCCCGCGAACCCGCCGATCACGATGTTCCAGCTCGTGCGCCGCTTCAGCCACGCGGTGTACACGACGACGTAGGTGAGTCCGCCGAGGAGAATCGAGACGCCGGTCAACGGATTGAGGAACAGGGCGGCGGCGCCGATCCCGGTGGCGAGCAAGAGGATCCCGAGCGCGAGCACGGCGGTCGAC
>JBAUAJ010000188.1:0-1777 GCA_049675585.1 Thermoplasmata archaeon | reverse complement strand
GAGCAATCGCCGATAGCTCGCCTCGATCACCGGAGTCGTCACGTCGTTCGATCCGACCACGCGCAGCCGCTCGATCTGCCGCTCCGCAATGTAGCTGGACATCTTCGCCAGCGCCTCGCGACTCATCAGCGGATTGCGATCGAGTGCGAGCACGTGCGACGCCTTGTGAATGTCCGCCGCGTATTTCCAGCGATAGTGGAACATCGGCTTGGTGAGCCATTCGTCGGCGTAGTCTTCGAGCAGCGCGTCGAGAAATGCGATCGCCGGATCGTCCGGGATGATCGATCGCGGGGCGAACATCTTCTCGAGCCGCTTGATCTGAAACGTCGAATCGATCATCGCCTCATCGGCGTGCCCATCTTCACCGGGAAAAACGATCACCGGAATCAGCGCAACCGGAACCTCGGGAATCCCAACGTCGTCGCTCGATCCGCGCATGATCCACAGGAACGGAATCCGCCGAAACCGCAACACCGCCCGCATCTTCCGCGAATAAGGCGAACCGAATCCGCCAACCAGTTTCAGTGGAGTCATCGCCAATGCTCTCCTGTCAGTAGGACGAAATTTATTTCGTCAACTCTTAAGGTATGAATCTACGGAATATTCTTTAAGCATCTAAATCTTCTTTGACGGAATAAATTCCGTCCTACTACGGGACCCACTCTTCAAGGCAGCCATGCCCATCGCAGCTGGCTCTCGGCGTCCGCCCGAAGCTTGTAATTGTCGGGGTCCTTGGGATCGAGCTTGATCGCGGCGTTCGAATCCGCAATCGCGCGCTTGTAGTCCTTCTTCTGATACCAGACGGCGGCTCGCAGGCCGTAGGTGGACCCATCGTTAGGATCAAGCTTGAGCGCGACATCCAAATCGGCCAGCGCGCGATCGTAGTCCTTTAGCTGGTAGATATAGGTGCCGGCCCGATTCACGTAGTTAGCTTCCGCGTCGGGCTTCAGCCTGATCGCAGTCGCGTAATCCTCGAGAGCTAGCTGCACATTGCCCTTATCGGAGTAGGCGAGGCCGCGTTCACCGTACAACTCGGATTCGTTCGGCTTGAGCTTGATTCCTTCGTCGAAGTCCTCAATCGCCCGTTCATAGTTGCCTTCGGATTCATATGCGACTCCGCGTTGGCCGTAAGTCATGCCGTTGTTTGGATCGAGGCGAATTGCGGCGTCGAAGTCGCGGATTGCGTCCGCGTAGTTCCCGTTTTGCGCTTCGAGGCTCCCGCGTTCGGTCAGCAGTCCAGGATTGTTGGGATCGACTCTCTGCGCGCGCTCGACATCGGCGGCGGCATTCTTGAGGTCGCCTTTCATCTGAAATTTGCCGGCGCGGCAGTCGTAGCCGTCGCCGCTGTGCGGTGCGATCGCGATCATCTTGTTGCAATCGGCGAGTCCGCGCGCGTAGTCGCCCGTTAGCTGGTAGACCGAGGCTTGCCGCCAGAGCAACTCAAGGTTGTTGGGCTCGAGCTTGAGCGCCGCATCGTAGTCGCCGATCGCATCCTGATTCTTTTTCTGTACAAAGTCGATCTGCGCGCGGGCCGCGTAGTTCTCGACGTCGTTCGGCGCGAGTTTGATTGCGCTGTCGATCTCGGAAGTAGCCCGCTGATAATCATGCATCAGCGCATACTCGGTAGCGCGATACCGATGCGCGTCGTCATTTTTGGGATCGAGGGCAATCATCCAGCTGTAGTCGAACAGCGCGCGATCGCGATCGCCATGTCTCGAATATGCTTCCGCGCGATGTTTGATCAGGCCGCGACTGTCGGGTGCAAGCCGTATCGCGG
>JBAUAJ010000187.1:0-7039 GCA_049675585.1 Thermoplasmata archaeon | reverse complement strand
GCCCCGGCACCCATCGCGAGGATCCCCGCGACGATCAGATCGTCCGCCTGCGGGATCGGGGCGGCGACGCCGGATTTCGGGTGGGCCGGGGAAGAGGGGGGCTGGGTGCCACCGGAGGCGGCCGCCGCGGCGAGCGCGACCCGGGCCGCGTCGCTCGCCCGAAGCATCCCCTGCATCAGGCCGAACAGCTCGGTCGCCTCCTCCATCGTGACCTGTCGGTTCCGAAGCCGCTCGACGAGGTGGTTGTAGCGGATCCGGCGCTGGTCGTCGCTGCGGGGGCCCGGGGCGGGGCGGTCGCTCTGCACGGATGCTACCGGCCGAGCCCACGGCGCCGCTCCTATTGAAGGATAGGCCGTCGCCGGAGGTCGGGCGGCCGAGCCGTTATAGCGGGGGGCGGTGTTCTGGAATGGAATAATGCCCGAGCCCGCCCCGCCCCCCGAGGAGGAGAAGACGGCCGGCGACCGCCACCTTCACGTGCGTATGGCCGACGAGCGGAGCTCGATCTTCGACTTCATCACGGAGTACCTGCAGGCGGCGGGCAAGACGGCGGACTGGTACTGGCGGACCGCCGGGCGCCTCGAGGGCAACGAGGCCGACAATCTGGAGGAGCTCCTCTCGAGCGCGTTCGAAGCGGGCGCGTTCATCGCCCACGACCACCCCGAGGACGTCGAGTTCCTCTGGGTCAGCGAAGAAGAGTGCGAGAAGGAGCGCCGGCGCGAGGAGCGCGGCGACCAGCACGAAGCCGCCAAGAAAGACCGGTCGAGCCTCTCCCACTACGCTTAGCCACCTTTCGGGCGATTCCGTCGCCGCATCGCTCGGCCGTCTCCTCGGGGCGGGGCCGGAGTCTAGATCCCGATGACCGAGTGAGCGACGATCAACGCGATGAACAGGATGGAGATCGTGTTCACGACCTTGATGAGCGGATTGATCGCGGGGCCGGCCGTGTCCTTCGTGGCATCTCCGACCGTGTCGCCGACCACGGCCGCTTTGTGGGCGTCCGAGTGCTTGCCACCGAAGTTCCCGCTCTCGATGTATTTCTTCGCGTTGTCCCACGCCCCGCCGCCCGTCGTCATGAAGATGGCGAGCGGGAAGCCGGTGAGGATGACGCCGAGCAACAGGCCCGCGAGCGCCACCGGGCCGAGCAGGAATCCGACCGCGAGCGGGGTCACGATCCCGACGAGGGCCGGCACCGCGAGCTGGCGGAGAGCCGTGACGGTGACGATGTCGACGCACTTGCCATACTCGGGCTTGCCGGTCCCCTCGAGGATCCCGGGGATCTCCTTGAACTGGCGGCGCACTTCGAAGACGATCGCCTGGGCGGCGACGCCGACCGCGTTCATCAAGAACGAGGTGAAGAAGAACGGCAGGATCGCGCCGATGATCAGGCCCGCCACGACCAACGGGTTGTCGATCGTGAGGAGTCCGGTGAACGTCGTCCAGCTCTGGCCCCACTGCTGGGCGGCGGCGAACGTGTAGGCCGAGAACAACGCGAGCGTGGCGAGGACCGCCGAGCCGATCGCGTAGCCCTTCGTCACGGCCTTGGTGGTGTTGCCGACGGCGTCGAGCGGGTCCGTGACACCGCGCGCCTCGGCCGGCAGGTTCGCCATCTCGGCGATCCCGCCCGCATTGTCGGTGATCGGGCCGAACGCGTCGATCGAGATGATCATCCCCGTGACAGCGAGCATGCTCGCCGCGGCGAGGCCCACGCCGTAGAGCCCCCGGGCGGCGACGACGATATGCCCGTTCCAGCCGACCGCGAAGTAGCTCGCCAGGGTCGCCGCGACGATGACGATCCCCGAGATGAAGACCGATTCAAGCCCTACCGACATTCCGGTGATCACCGTCGGGCCGGCGCCTGCTTGGCTCGCCTCGGCGATGCGGTGCACGGGCGAGTACTCGGAGCTCGTGTAGTAGTCAGTGAGGACGACGATCAGGGCCATCACGATCAGGCCGGCGACCGTCGCGGCGAAGACGCCCGTGCTCGAGTTCATGAACTCGACGTCGAGCACGTAGAGGCCCACGATCCCGACGATCGTCGTCGCGGCGAGCCCCTGATAGAGCGCGCCCATGATCGTGCCGCCCGGGCGCATCCGAACGAACGCCGCGCCGACGAGGGTCGCGATGATCGCCCAGCCGCTGATGATCAGGGGGTAGAGGATCGCGTGCGGATACAGGGTCTTGAAGTTCGCCACCAACCCGTTGTTGATGATCAGGTAGGCGAGCAACATCGTCCCGACCGCGGTGACGACGTACGTCTCGAACAGGTCGGCCGCCATCCCGGCGCAGTCGCCGACGTTGTCGCCGACGTTGTCGGCGATGACCGCGGGGTTCCGCGGGTCGTCCTCGGGAATGCCGGCCTCGAGCTTTCCGACGAGGTCGGCTCCGACGTCCGCCCCCTTCGTGAAGATCCCGCCGCCGACCCGGGCGAAGAGGCTCATCAGGGAGGCGCCGAACAGCAGGCCGACCATCGCGAGGACGTTCCCGCCGAAAGCGACGTAGAAGCCGACCAGCTCGAGGAGCGCGAGACCGGCGACCGAGAGACCGGTGACGCTGCCGCCCCGGAAGGCGTAGCGCATCGTCGCCCCCAGGTCGCCCTTGCGGGCGTGGGCCGCAGTCCGCACGTTCGCCCGAACGCTGACGAACATTCCGATCGCGCCGGCGAGGGCGCTTCCGGCCGCGCCGAACAGGAATCCGACGGCGAGGCGGGGGCCGTTCGAGGTGACCCCGAACGCGAAGACGATGACGACGGCGAGCACGATCGCGACCGCGAAGACGGCCGTGTACTCTCGGCGCAGGAAGGCGACGGCGCCCTCGCGGATCGCGGCCGCGATCGAGCGCATCTTCTCATCGCCCTCGTCTTCCCGGAGGAGGAGAGCGGTCTGCACGCCCGCGTAGGCGAGCGCCAGCAGGGCGGCGAGCATCACGAGGAGTTCCAGCTGGCTGTCCGCGAGCACCATCGTTCTCCCTCGAAATTCGGCGTCCGCTCACAGGCTTCGCAAATAAACCTTTCGCGGGCGGCCCGGCGCCGCTCCCCCGGCGACCGCTCCGCCGAGAGGTCTTTATCTCGGGCGAGCGCGGCTCCCCTTCATGCTCTCCGGTGGCGCCGCCGACACGGCCAGCCGCCGGGCCCGCACGCCGTGCAAATTCTGCGGTATCCCGATCGATCTGGCCCGACTACGGGAGCATCTCCGGGGGGAGCACCGGGCGGATTCGACCCAGGTCGAGGCCCTCTACCTGTCGGCGCGCATCGAAGCGCGCAAATCGCAACGCGCCCGCTAGCGCGGGGCGCCGGGCCTCCACTCTCTACGGGTCGAACTCGCGCCGGCGGATCCGATCGGCGACGTAGGAGAGGAACTCGGGTCGGGAGAGTGTCCGTCCCTCCTTGATCCCACGGACCCGGACCGAGACGGTGGAGTCGGCGGCTTCCCGATCCCCCACCACCGCGACGTAGGGGATCCGGTCGACCTCGGACGTGCGCACCCGCTTCGGCAACGACTCCTCGCTGCCCGCGATCTCGACTCGAACGCCGACCGCTCGCAGCTCCTCGGCGAGCGACCGGGCGGCGTCCCCGTGCTTGTCCGTCACCGGTAGCACCCGGACCTGCACCGGAGCCAGCCACGGAGGCCATCGGCCCGCGCAATGCTCCGTCAGAACGCCGAGGAACCGCTCCCAGGTACCCAGGATGGTCCGGTGGATCACCACCGGCTGATGCAGCTGCCCGTCGGCTCCTTGGTACTCGAGGTGGAATCGGCGCGGGATCTGGTAGTCGAGCTGGATCGTTCCGGTCTGCCACGGCCGGCCCATGCTGTCGCGGATGTGGATGTCGATCTTGGGGGCGTAGAACCCTCCCTCGCCCGGAGAGACCCGATACTCGGTGCCGGAGGCCTTCAGCACCCGCTCCAGCGTCGCCTCCGCACGATCCCAGTCGGCGGTCTCCCCGAGGAACGAGGCCGGCCGGGTGGAAAGTTCGTACGACCAGCTGAGCCGGAATGTCGTGAACGCCTCCCGGATCCAGTCGAGGAGGACGCGAAGCTCGGCGTCGATCTGGTCTTCCGAGACGAACACATGGGCGTCGTCCTGGACGAGCTCCCGGACCCGCAGGAGACCGTGCAATGTCCCGCTCGCCTCGTACCGATGGAGCGGGGCGAACTCGGCGAGGCGAAGCGGGAGCTCCCGGTAGCTGCGGGCCCGCGAGCCGAAGATCAGCATCGCCCCCGGACAGTTCATCGGCTTCCAGCCGAACTCCTGACCGTCGATCACAGAGACGAACATGTTCTCCCGGTAGTGGTCCCAGTGTCCGCTGGTCTCGTAGACCGAGCGCGCGAACATGAGCGGGGTCCGGATCTCCGAGTATCCCGACGCCTTCAGGTGCTCCGTCACGAACTTCTCGAGCTCGCGCACGATCACCATTCCGTTCGGAAGCCAGAACGGGAACCCGGGCGCCTGATCGGCGAACATGAACAGCTCCTGTTTCTGGCCGATCGTCCGGTGATCCCGCGCGGCCGCCTCCGCCCGGAGCTTGAGGTACCCCCGAAGCCCCTCGGCCGTCGGGAACCCCACGCCCCGGATCCGCTGGAGGGGCCGAGCACCGGTTTTTTCCGTCGTGATGGCGGAAAACCCGAGCAGATGGACCCCCGCCAGCCAGGAGGTGTCGGGGACATGGGGCCCCCGGCAGAGGTCGGTGAAGCCACCCGTGTCGTAGACCGAGACGGACTCCCCCGTGGGAATCTCTGCGATGTAGCCGAGCTTGTAGGGGTTCGCTGCGAACAGCTGCTCGGCCTCGCTGCGCGACAACTCGCGTCGTCGGAACGGCTCGCGGGCTTCGATCGAGCGATTCATCGCTCGCCGAACGGAGTCGAGATCCGACGGGGTCAGCGGGCGCACGTCGAAGTCGTAGAAGAATCCGTCCTCCGTCGGGGGACCCACGGTCGGCCGAGCCTCGGGGATCGTCTCCGTCAGCGCCTTCGCGACCAGGTGGGCCGCGGAATGCTGGAGGACGTCGCGGCCCGCACGGTCCTCAAAAGTGAGCGGAGCGATCCGGCCCCCCTCGGTAAGGGGGTGGGCGAGATCGACCGGGCGAGCCTCCTGGCTCGCTGCCAAGAACCGCGACGCGCGGTCGGGAGCCCACGACGAGAGCACGTCGCCGATGAGGCTGCCGGAGGCGACCTGCCGCCGGGTGCCATCGGGGAACTGGACTTCGACCGAGGAAGGGTCGGACATCGCTCTGATCGGCGGGCCGACGGCCCGGCGGGCAAAAGACTAGCGGTCATGGTCGAACTCCGAGGAGTGGTGGGGCGCGGCGCCGCCATTCGAGGGAGCAATCCCACCGATAGTCGAGGCGTCGTGGGGGGAGGCACCCTGGGCCGACCCCCCGTCGATTCGACCTGGCCCTACCCGCTGCCCTTAAAATCCAGAAAGTCGTCCAATGCGTATTGGATAACTGAGTGACTTGATATCGTGGCACGACCTGCCGCTCGCGATGCCGCGAAGGCCTTTTTCGTCGTATTTGGGGTTGGGAATAGTCGCCGCGCTGATGCTGAATGTCGGGCTCGTCTCCGGAGTCGCCGGGACGGCCCTCAGCGCAGTGGGCTCGGTCGAGAACGCAGTGTTCCATCCGACCGTCGCAGAGCAGTACCTGGGCCCCTCGCTGGGAACCGCGGGAACCCCCGGGTCGTGCGGCGCTCTCCAGTGCTACACCCCCCAGGAAGTCCAGCAGGCGTACGGATTCACGAGTGCCTACTCCGCCGTAGGCGGATATGCGAAAGCGGGAGCCGGCCAGACGATCGTCATATTCGATGCATTCGGTGACCCCAGTGTCGCGAGCAACCTCGCGACGTTCGACTCGACCTTCGGGATTCCCGCCGCCCACCTGAACGTCATCTGCCCCGCCGGGTGCCCGACGCTGGACCTGAGCGGGGACACGAACCTGTCGCAGGACGAGATCGGCTGGACGGACGAGATCACGCTCGATACGCAGTACAGCCACGCGATGGCCCCCGCCGCCACGATCGACCTCGTCATCGCGTACAACGACAGCGATACCTCGATCCTCTTCGCCGAGCAGTACGCTCTCGCGCACCACCTCGGCTCAATCTGGTCCCAGAGCTTCGGTAGCCCGGAGTGCGACTTCGCGACGAGCGCGAAGTTCTTCGCGCCGAACAATCTGGTGTACCAGCAGGCGGCTCGCCAGGGGATCACCATCCTGGCTTCGGCGGGGGACCTGGGGGCTCAGTTCACCTGCCCGACGAACTCTGCGTCCTACCCGGCCGACAACCCCAACAACATCGGGGTCGCGGGTACGTACCTTAACGTCAAATTCGCACCGGGCGCCAACGTCTCGAGCCCATTCCAGTCTGCGCCGGCGTCCTACGGTCACGAAACGACCTGGAATGATTTCGAGAACGCGACCCTCGTCTCGGACGGATTGATCTTCGGAGGCACGGGCGGGGCGCCCAGCGTCGACTTCTCGGCCCCCCTGTACCAGGCGTTGAACAAGATCACGCCGTACACCTGCACGGGAGCAACCCCCGCCTCCTGCTCGGCCGGCGCGCCCTACCATCCGTCGGGCAAGGTCGATGCGGATGTCGCCTACGATGCGGGCGTGGACGGCGGTGTGCTCGGTTACTACAACGTGACCGGATCCGCGGCCGGCGCCGGATACTACATCTTTGGCGGCACGAGCGCCGGATCGCCGCAGTGGGCGGCGATCACGGCGATCGCGGACCAGTTCCACCACGCGTCTCTGGGGAACTTCGCCCCCGCGTTGTACCTTCTGGCTCCGTTGCTCTACCTGATCGGTGGGCTGCATGACATCACGGTCGGTTCGAACGCGTTCGAACCCGGCACGGGATTCGAAGCGACCAAGGGATTCGATGCGACGTCCGGAGTCGGGACGCCGAACGTCGGGGTGCTGATCCACTGGCTGAGCTGATCGGAAACGAACGACCCCACGGGGTCCCGCGGGCGGTCGCCGCCCGCAGGACCCCCTTATCTTTTCGTCTCCGGAGAGGTGAGCTCTTCGGCGGGAACTACCTCACCC
>JBAUAJ010000186.1:0-1873 GCA_049675585.1 Thermoplasmata archaeon | reverse complement strand
CAGCTACCAGAAGGCCGAGGTCCGTCGGGAGAAGGCGATGGGCCGCATCGTCCGGAGGCTGTCGAAGGAATCCCGAGCGCGGTCCCGTCGGCCGGGGGACCCGTCCGGTCGGGGAAGTTCGATGGAGAGCGGTCCGGAGCCGCCCCCGAGCTGAGGGAGGGTCCGGGGGCCCCGAAACGGTGGTGTGCCAAAGTCTGTTGATGGGGGAGGTCTCCCTCCAGTGGGGAACTGCAAGGAACCCAACAGGAGGAGAGACCAGTGGAACCAGAGGAGATCGCCCAGATAGACTTGACGAACCTGTTCCCGAAAGCCCGTGACTACGGAGCGGAGGCCCTAGTGAGCTTCCTCCGACAGGAGGAAGCTCGCCTGATCGAGCTTCTTCAGTCCGACCGTCTACCGGATGGGCGCCACCGGTTCGTCCGAGGAGGGCGGTATCTCCGCACCCTCGTGACGAAGCTCGGGAAGGTGGTCGTCGAGGTCGGTCGGATCTACGACCGACTCCATCGACGGACCTTCGTCCCCGTGATGCTCGCCCTCGGCCTGGGGCGAAAGAGGTACACTCGTGACCTACGTCTGGCCTGTGCCGAGGAGGCCTCTCGGACCACCTACGGTGAGGCCTCCGAGTCGATCCTCCGCACGCTCGGCGTCCATGTGCCTCGTCGGACCGTCTGGAACTTCGTCCAGGAGCTCGCCCCCTACGCCGAGCAGGGAACGAGGAGCGTACCAATCCGAGAGGAGGATGGGGCCCACCTCGCCGACGGGACTTACGTTCGGGGCTGGCGCAAGGGGCGTCAACACGAGGTGAACATCGCGGTCCGACAGCGCACGTCGGACCACTCGATCGAGGTGGTGGGGATCCAGATCGGAGGACCCGCTGGAGCGGTCCTCGGTCCCGATCCCGTCGAGCGGCTGGTCACCGACGACGCCCTGGCCTACTCAGCCGGTGCCGCACGGTGGCATTCCCTCTGTCACGTCCACTTCCTTCGACGAGTGACTGGGCTGCTCACGGAGGAACGGGGGCTGATGGAGATGGCCGAACGCGAGGCGGTGGTCCGAGAGCTCTCGGGAGTGTTGGCACACCTGAGGTCGTCCGTAGACAAGCATTCCCTCGACGGAAACCGCGTGGCGGTGACAGACCGCATCGCGGCCACCCTGACGGAACTCGGGAGGATCGGCACAGACCTCGAGCGGAGAGGACTCCGCCAGGCGGGGCGATACGTCAGGGAGCGGGGGCGGGCAACCGTTGTGTTCGCGGAGCTCACGAACCGAGGAGGGTGGATGCCCGCCACGTCGAACGGAGTGGAGCGAGTGATGGGGATGGTCGCCGACCGATGCAAGCGGAAGTGGGCGCACTGGAACGGAGGGCTGAGGAACCTTCTCCAGGTGCTCCTGGTCCGGAAGACCCGCCCGGCCTCGTATGGATGGGCGGTCCGGACCTATTTGAGGGGCGGAACCTTGCCATCGCGGTCCCTACCGGTCGGACCCCTCGTCAACAATTGGTGACACAGCACTCTCCTCCGCCACCGACGAGGTCGCCAGTAGGGGGAGCAGTCTACGGTCGGGGGCCCGCCGGTGCGGCCGGGGGGTCCTCGGACTCGACCTGCTTCACCGCCGCTTTGGCAAGCTCGACTTCCGCTTCGGCCTTCTTTGCGGCGGGTTTGTCTTTGCGGCGCCTGGCCTCAATCAGCCTCTCAAGGGCGTTCAGCTCGTTCTGGCCAGCCTCCAGTCGTGCATCGATCCGGCGGGTGGCCGTGTAATTCACGAGGGGGCCGCTCTTCAGATTGGAGTTTCCGATCACGGCGATGTCCCCCTCCTTGGTCCGGATCCAGACATTTCGAACGGCGACGCGGACAATCGTTCCCCGTACACCGCT
>JBAUAJ010000185.1:0-6697 GCA_049675585.1 Thermoplasmata archaeon | reverse complement strand
GGCGAGCGAAGGGGCGATCGCGGACGCGGAGGCCGAGGCCGCCGGCGCGGCGCACGAGGCGTAAAGAGACCGACCGCTTCGGAGCTCCGTGCCCCCGCGAGTTCGTGCGGTCATCGTCGAGCGCGTGCCGGGAGCTCCCGAGGTGCCGATCCCCGCCCGAGCGACCGCCGGCTCTGCATGTTTCGACCTCGCGGCCGCGGAGTCGGTGGAGCTGGTCCGCGGTACGGTGACGCTCGTCCGGACCGGGCTCAAGATGCGCTGCCCCCCCGGGACGTTCCTCGAGGTCCGTCCGCGCAGCGGACTCTCCACGCGGGGAGTCCTGATGGTCAACGCCCCGGGGACGATCGATCGCGATTATTCCGGTGAGATCCGGGTCCCCTTGACGTTCTTGGAGGACGGAAAATACGCGATCTCCACCGGTGACCGGATCGGCCAGCTTCGGCTGGTCGAGGACCGTCCCGCGCGCTTCCGGCGCGGACGCGTCGCGCCGGTGGCGTCGCGTCAGGGCGGGTTCGGGAGCACGGGGCGCTAGGGGAACTCGGAGAGCAGCCGCTGCACCGGTTTACCGGGGGGAGCAGACGGAAGCCGGCCGTGCGCGGCCTCCGACTCGACCCGTTCGAGCATCTCGTGCATCCGGCGCTCTCGCGAGGACGCCCCGCGATGGAGTCCGACATCCCGGGTGCCTTCGGCCACCAGGACCACCGCCCGTCCCGCCCGGGCGCGGCCCGTTCGGCCCCGTCGCTGGATCGTCCGAATGACGTCCGGAAGCGGCTCGTAGAAGACGACCAGGTCGGTCGCCGGGATGTCGAGCCCCTCCTCCGCGACGGAGGTCGCCACGAGGCAGTTGAACGCGCCCGACCGGAACCGGTCGAGGAGGGCGACCTGCTCTTTCTGGGAGAGCCCCGGGGTCGGCCCGCTGTCGGCCTGTCCCACGAAACGGGCCGGCCGGACCGCGGGATCTCCCAGTCGCTCGAGCTCGGTGGCGACCCGGTCGACCGTGTGCCGGTACTGGGAGAAGACGATCACCCGAGCGGAGGGGTTTCGCGTCAGCTCCTCGCGAACGATCCGCACCGCGGTCGCGAGCTTCGGATGCTCGAGGTCGAGCCCTTCGAGGATCCGTTGCACCTCGACCACCTCCGGGTCCGAGAGGAACGTGCGCTGGGCCGGTGTCTGTCGTCGGCCGGCCACCGGCCGCTGTCGGGCGATGAAATCCCGCAGCGTATCGACCCCCTGGCTCTCGATCAGTTCGAGGGCGTGCAGCTCCTTCATCGCGACCGCCTGCGCGGTGACGGCCTGCCAGAGCGACGGGGAGCTCGCCTCGCCTCCCGCGCGGGCGGCCGCGATCTGTCGGTGCAGTCGGCCGCCCGCCTCGAGGAGGCTGCGTCGGTGCACGTCCCCGCCCGGGACGATCCCGAGCCGATGCAGGGTCTCGCCTTGCCGAGCCACCGCCGCGCGCAGCAGGATCGCGAGGTGCTGCACTTGGGGCGGCACGGTGACGGAGACCGTCTCCAGGCCGATCCCCTGCAGGTACGGAGCGACATCGGGGCTCAGCTCTGTCCGATACTCGAACCGCTCGATTCCGAGGTTGGTCCACACCTCCTGCACGCGGGCGAGACTTCCACCGGGCGATGCGGTCATCGCGAGCACCCGGGCGCGGGGACCGGCGCGATTGGCCCGGCCGATCGCCACGTAGGGATAGTCGCCGACGGCTCGGTGGGCCTCGTCGACAACGATCAGCGAGAACGTCGCGAGCGGGAACGCCCCGCCCTCGAGGTCGTTCGCGATCACCTGCGGCGTCGCGGTCACGACCTGCGGCGGCCGCAGGAGCTCCGCTCGCCGATCGGGCGCGATCGCTCCCGTCAGGACGAGGGGTTCGGGCGCGTAGAGCGTCGCGGCGACCGACCGGGCGTGCTGGACGACGAGCGGCCGGGTCGGCGCCAGGAACAACACTGACTCGGTCGGTCGGCGCAATAGGTATTCGGCGACCACGCGCAGCGCGATCGCGGTCTTGCCGAGACCGGTCGGGAGCACGACGAGGGTGTTCCGGTCGACCGCAGCGGCGGCGATCGACCCCTGATAGCGGCGATCTTCGAGCGTTCCGGGCCGGATCCGCGGGTGTTCCACGGTGTCCATCGCCGCGCCGCTCCGGCGGGAAAGCGGGCACGTATTATTAACGGAAAGACTCGCGGAGCGATGCTCTACTGGGTCGTCGTCGTCCTGCTGGTCGTCGGCGGGATTCTCGTGCTCCTGCTCCAGGGGTATCCGATCCTCCTCGCCTACCAAATGCCACGGCTCGATCCGGCGCCGGCGGTGAACGACCGGCCGGACCGACCGAAGGTGAGCGTGATACTCGCGGCCCGCAACGAGGCGTTGGACCTCCCCGCAGCGCTCGACTCGCTCGCGGCGCAGGATTACCCAAATCTCGAGGTGGTCGTCGTGGACGGCGGCTCGACCGACGGCACCCGATCCGTGGCCGAGCGTCGGGCGCCGGCGGTCCGGTGTGTCGACGAACCGCCCCTGCCCGACGGATGGGTCGGGAAGAGCTGGGCCTGTTGGACCGGCGCTCGGGCGTCCGACGGCTCCTGGCTGCTGTTCATGGACGCGGACGTCCGGCTCTCGCCGTCGACGATCCGAACGACCGTCGACTGGGCCGACCGAGAGGGAGCTTCCGTGGTGACGATCGTCCCTCGGATCGAGATGGTCGGCTTCTGGGAGCGCGTGGTGCTTCCGTTCTACGCCCAGATCGTGCTCACCGTATTCCGTGCCCCCGACACGAACCGAGACGGCGCCTCCGGCGCCTTGGTGAATGGTCAGTACTGGATGGCGCGGCGGACCGTCTACTCGGGCGTCGGCGGCCACGAAGCCGTCCGCGGGCAGGTCCTAGAGGACGTCGCGATCGCGCAGCGGTTCCGGGCGTCGGGCGAACCGATTCGGATATCGTGGGCTCCCGGGCTCGCGTCGACCCGGATGTACCGAGATCGCCACGAGATGTTCGAAGGGATCCTCAAGAACATCCACGGGATCGAATTCGCGGCCTCCCGCCAGGCGGCGTTCCTCGGGGCGCTGATCGGACTCTACTGGCTTCCGCTCGGCCTTCTCCCGCTCGGGATCGTCGTCGGCAGCCTCCCGCTCGCGGGGCTCGGCGCGATCCTGTGGGTGGCGTTGTTCGGCAAGCACGTCGCTTTCGCCCGCACGACCGGCGCCCCGGCGGTCTACGGCCTTCTGTACCCGGTCGCAGTCGGGTTCTACGTCGCGGTCGTGATCGCCTCTCTCGTCCGTGGCGTCCGGGGTCGCGGCGTGACGTGGAAGGGCCGGACGTACGCGGTGCGCCCGTGAATCGGCTCCCGAACCGCTATCTGCGCAACGGTGCTCTCGCCCCCCGATGGCGTCCGCGAGTGCATCGACCTACGGACTGCTGATCGGGGGACACGAGATCCCGGCCGGCGGTGGGACGACCCAGCCGATCCTCGACCCGACGAGCAATCGACCGTTCGCCGAGGCCGCCGCGGGGCGGCGCGACGACGCCCGCCACGCGATGGAGGTCGCGGAGGCCGCGTTCCGCGGATCCGGCTGGGCCGGGGACGACGGCGCGAAGCGGTCGAAGGCGCTCGTCCGGCTCGCCCACCTCCTCGAGGAGGCCCAGGAGGCGTTCGCCCTCCTCGAAACGCGCAACATGGGAAAGACCCTGCGCGAGTCGCGGTTCGATATCGGTTTCGTCGTCCGGACGCTCGAGTACGTCGCCGGTCTCGCCGACAAGATCCAAGGCGAAACGATCCCGGTTCCGGGGAGCCGACTCGACTACACCACGCGCGAGCCGCTCGGCGTTACGGTGCACATCGCTCCGTGGAACTACCCGTTGCTCCTCGCGATCCGATCGGTCGCCCCGGCGCTCGCCGCGGGGAACGCCGTCGTGCTCAAGCCGGCGTCGCTCACCCCGCTCACGGCGGTCGCCTTGGCCCGACTCGCGTCGAAGGCCGGGATCCCGGACGGGATCCTGAACGTGGTCACCGGCCCGGGCGGGGAGGTCGGGGAGGCGCTGATCGGGGATCCGCGCTGCGCCTCGGTGTCGTTCACCGGGAGCCTCGATGTCGGGAGAAAGATCGCCGAGGCCGCGGCGCGCCGGCTCGTCCCGGCGACGCTCGAACTCGGCGGCAAGAGCCCGGTGATCGTCTTCCCCGATGCCGATCTCGATCGCGCGGCGCGCGCGGTGGGCTTCGGCATCTTTGGCAACGCCGGCCAGATGTGCTGGGCCGCCTCCCGACTGATCGTGCACGAAAGCGTCCGTCGCCCGTTCCTCGACCGCTTGAAGCAGATCGCGGAGGCGACCCGGCTCGGCCCCGGCACCGAGGAGACGTCCGAGATGGGCCCCGTAGTATCCCGTGAGCACGCCGATCGGATCCTCGAATATGTGGCGACCGCGACCGCCGACGGGGGGACCGTCGTCGCGGGCGGCCACCGGCCGGCCGACCCGAAGCTCGCCGAGGGCAACTACGTGCTTCCGACGGTGATCGATGCGGTGCCCGCGAGCTCCCGGGCGATGCGCGAGGAGATCTTCGGCCCGGTCCTCGCGTCCACGGGATTCACCGACGTCGACGAGGCGGTCCGCGCGGCGAACGACACACGGTTCGGCCTCTTCGCGGCGCTCTGGACGCGGGACCTCGCCACGGCCCACCACGTGGCCCGGCGCCTCGAGGCGGGGATGGTCGCGATCAACGAGAGCCCGACGACGTTCCCGCAGACGCCGTTCGGCGGGTTCAAGGAGAGCGGCCTCGGCTTCGAGCAGGGGGTCCGCTCCCTCGAGCCGTACAGCCGACGCAAGAACGTTCTCCTGAACATCGCCCTGCCGAAGAAGAAGGCGTAACGCCGACCCGGGTTCGTACGAAACGCCCAAAGTATCCCCCGCGGCTCTCGCCGCGATGCCCGACTCCCCCGGACCTGCGGCGTGGGGGTCGTGCCAGTACTGCGGGGTGGCCGTTCCGGCAGGTGCGCCCAAGTGCGGGATCTGCGGCGCCGAGGAGCCGCTCTCCGCGTCCGCGCTCGCGAGCGCCCCCCGCTCGGTGCGACGGCGGGTCCAGTGGGCCGCCTGGCTCCGCACCGTGATCGTCCTGGGGGTGGCGATCGGGCTCGCGTACACGATCATCGACGCCGAGCTCACCGGGCCGCCGAATGTCGCGGATCCGTTGACGACCGCGGGGTTCCACACGATCCCGGTCGGGTCCGAGTACGTGCTGAGCGGGAACATCACCGGAGGCGACTACATCCTCGGCAACTACTCCACGATCGACCCGGCCGGCCTGAGCCTTGCCGTCGCCGTCTACAACAGTAGCGCCTGGTCGGCGATCGAAGACGGGAAGTCGGCGGTGTCGGCCTGGTCGAGCCCCGCGCTCCCGACCGCGCGGATCATCTTCCCGGCGCCGTACACCGACCTGTTCTACTTCGTGTTCACGAACCCGTACGAGCCGTCGACGCATCTCAACGTCACGGCGTACATCACGACGGAATACGAGTCGAACGTCGGGGACGAAGGGTTCGGTTAGTCGGAGCCGCTCTCGGGCGCCGCCTCCGCCTCGCCCGCCGAGCCGTCGTCGTCGGATTTGCGTAGGACCTCCGGCGGGATCGAGTCGGCTAGGTAGACCGTCTTGCCGGCCTGCATGATGATGATGCCCGACTCCTGCGCGCGGCGCGCGTCGATCTCGAGGATCGTCGGCGACGGGGTGCGGACCTTGCCCGCCGCCCGCGCGGCGGCCGCCGTCTTCGAGAGGTGGACCTTCTTTCGGTCGGACGGCTTCAGTCCGACCTCGAGGACGATCGTCGCCTCCTCGGGGGTGACGGGGAAGTAGAGGTACTCCGGGATGCTGTCGGTGGGAAGGTCGAGATCGACCTCCAGCGTGTGCCCGTACGTCGCCCGGACCTTCTCGCCCCGGACCTCGTAGCGCCCCTTCGCGTCGGTCTCGGCGATCGCGATCAGGTGCTGGGGTCGCAGCCAGTGGTAGGCGGGGTGCTTGCGCCCGACGGCCCGGACCAGCTCGGGAAGTTCGATCCAGCCCTGCGGGTCGATCGTGAGGCCGTAGCGATCGGGAAAGTGCCGGAGGATTCCGGTCATGACGCGACCGAGATGGTCGAGCTCCCGGTCGTTCATCAGGAACCGGCCGGCCTGGCCGCAGACCGGGCAGATTTCCGCCCGGAAATAGCCGTGCTGGGCGCACTCCTTCAGCATCGGTAGGGGCGTGCGATCACGCCTTGACCTTGTCGGCCGCCTTCTCGAAATCGGTCAACAGGTCGTCGTACAGGTCGGTGAGATCCTTGAGGGTCCGCTTGAGGACCTGCTGGGGCTTCTCGCCCTTCGTCCGCAGGAACAGCGTCGGCCGGTCGAGATAGGGGTGGCCGAGGAAGTAGCGGGCCTCGACGACCTTCTCCTCCTTCTGGAGCGCTTCGACGAGCGGAATCAGGAGCGTCTCCTCCCCTTTCGGGAACTCGACGCGGAGCAGGTCGTGCTCCTTTTCGACGACGCGAAGTTCCATGGCGGGCCTCGGGAAGGCGACCCACCTGCCCCCGCTTCTTAAGGGTGGCGGCGAGCCGTTGGGGTTAGACGACCGCCGGGCCGACGTCCCTTTAACCCGCGGGCGCTCCGCGGCCCGGACGCACATGCGGTGGTTGGTCGTCGGCGGCGGCGCTCGCGAGCACGCGATCGCCGCGG
>JBAUAJ010000184.1:0-1564 GCA_049675585.1 Thermoplasmata archaeon | reverse complement strand
GAATCATCGTCCTAACCACGTATACGGGTGATGTCCAGGTGACCCGGGCTCTGAAAGCTGGCGCGCGGGGATACCTGTTAAAGGCTCGGGTCAATCGCGAGTTGGTGGATGTCATCCGGGCGGTTTACTCGGGGCAAAAGCGAATCCCACCTGAGATAGCGGCGGAACTCGCCGAGCATGCCGGGGAAGAAGGTCTGAGCGCGCGGGAACTTGAGGTTCTAGGACTCATCGCACGCGGAAACGCCAATAAAGAAATCGCTGCCCGGCTGGCCATAACCGAAGAGACCGTGAAAAGCCACGTCAGGAGAATCCTGGACAAGCTCAGCGCGAACGACCGGACGCATGCGGTCACGATCGCGCTGAAGCGCGGGATCATCGACTTCTAAAATCCCTCAAAAGGCTAATCGCGAAATCCCTCCGTTGAACGTTTCATTTCTGCTGCGGTTCTCTTAGGCTGGTTAGAGAACACTGTGCAACGACTGTTTTCGACCTTCGCCGACGGCTGGCCAGGCGGAGGTCTTTTCACACAACGGCTACTCTTAGGAGCTGCGCTGCTTTATTCTTGCGGCGGCTGCCTGAGTGCAAAGCCGGTTTGCGGGACTCTAGTGCCCCATAGTATCGGAGCGCTTGCCGGAATTTTACTAGTGGCAGGTTTATGGACCCCGGTTGCCGGAGTTCTAGCAGCGATAGTGGAGGCGTGGATTGCATTTTCGATCCCGAACAGCACTGCCTTTCCGGCCATCCTCGGGGTCCTCGGCGCAACCCTGGCGATGATCGGCCCTGGCGCCTGGTCGTTGGATGCCTGGCTCTTCGGCAGAAAGCATATCGAACCTCCGGAGCTTTGGGAGCTTTTGAACTGTACCTCAAAGGCGCAATCCAAACTCAGTGCAACTCCTTGCGGTGAGCGAGGATAGTGGAACAGTGCCTAGGAATTGTCCGGCCTATGTCCGTGAATGGGTTGCCAGAGATCGGACGCAGAGTGAGGCGAACCCGTCTGAGCAAGCGATAGAAGGAGATGATGACACTAAGGACTTCTGACGCGATCAAGGTGCCCTTTGCCGTTATTGGGGCTGAAATGGCTGAAGGGAGAAGAACGATGGCACTTTCTGAACTCATTGGATCCAGCCGCAGCTTCACGGCTGTTCTTGAACACGTGACAACAGTAGCACCAACGAATTGCACCGTGCTGATCCGAGGTGAAACGGGTACGGGCAAGGAAGTGATCGCACGGGCGATTCACGATGCCAGCCCGCGCTGGCAGCAGAGGTTCGTAGCAATTAACTGCGCGGCGATTCCTGCCGCGCTGCTGGAGAGCGAGCTGTTTGGACATGAGCGTGGGGCTTTCACCGGAGCGGTTACCCAGAGAACGGGGCGCTTCCAGGCTGCCGATCGGGGAACGCTATTCCTCGACGAAATTGGTGAATTGCCGATTGAACTTCAGCCCAAACTCCTGCGCGCGCTTCAAGAGCGGGAGTTCGAGCGAGTCGGGAGTTCGCAAACCACTCGAGTCGATGTCCGGATCGTGGCTGCGACCAACCAGGATCTATGGCGCATGGTGAAACAA
>JBAUAJ010000183.1:0-1820 GCA_049675585.1 Thermoplasmata archaeon | reverse complement strand
GTCTACGGCGTCACCACGGGCTTCGGGGCGTTCTCAGACCGACTCATCCCCGCGGACCGAGCGCGGGAGCTCCAGCTCTCGCTGGTGCGCAGCCACGCCAGCGGCACCGGCCCGCCGCTCCCGCGTGACGTCGCGCGGGGTCTGCTGCTCTTGCGGCTCAATTCGCTCTTGCGCGGGGTCTCCGGGGTTCGACTCGAGGTCGCCGAGCGTCTCACGGAGCTATTGAACCGCGGGCTCGTCCCGTGGATTCCCGAGCAAGGGTCGGTCGGCGCCTCCGGGGACCTGGCCCCCCTCGCGCACCTTGCGTTGGCCGTGATCGGGGAGGGGGCGTTCCTGCGGCCGCGCTCGCTCGAATCGGAACCGGCGAAGGAGACGCTCGCGCGGGAAGGGCTCGCGCCGATCGTCCTCGTCGAGAAAGAGGGAGTGGCGCTCCTCAACGGCACGTCACTGATGGCGGCGTACCTCGCGCTCGGTGTCGCGGATGCGAAGGAACTGCTCGCGGCCGCCACGGTCGCGGGCGCGTTGTCGTACGATGCCCTCGAGGGGAATCCGGAGTCGCTCGACCCGCGGTTGGGTGAGGTCCGCAACTCTCCCGAGCAGAGCGCGACGGCGGAGACGATGCGGACGCTCCTCGCGCAGAGCGAGCTCAGCACCGTCCGGACCGCGTGGACCGGCCAGGACCCGTACACGCTTCGCTGCATTCCGCAGGTCCTGGGGGCGGTGCGGCTCGGCACCGACCTCGCGGAACGGATCGCGATGCGAGAGCTCAACGCGGTCACCGACAATCCGCTCGTCTTCGAGGGAGACCAGTTCGTCAGCGGCGGGAACTTCCACGGCCAGCCGCTCGCGTTCGGACTGGACGCGCTGGCCCTCGCGGTGCAGTACATCGCCGGTTTTTCGGAGCGGCGCACGGCGCGTCTCCTCCATCCGGCCCTCAATCGCGGGCTCCCGCCGTTCCTCGCGCCCGACCCCGGGGTCAGCTCGGGCTACATGATCGTTCAGTACCTCGCCGCCGCCCTCGTGAACGAGAACGCCACGCTCGTGCATCCGGCGAGCGCGACCAGCCTCTCCACCTCGGCCGACCAGGAGGATTTCGTCTCCATGGGGGCCTGGGCCGGCGCGAAGCTCCACCGGGTGCTCGAGAACACCCGGCGCGTGGTCGCCGTCGAGTGGATCGTCGCGGGGCAGGCGCTCGAGCTGCGCCAACCGCGCTCGGGCGGGCGGGGAAGCCGCGCGGCGCTGCGGGCCCTCCGCAGTCGCGTCGAGCCGTGGTCGCGGGACCGCTCTCCGGCACCCGACATCGCTCGGATCGCCGAGGCGATCGCGAACGGGTCGCTGGTCGGAGAGGTCCGGGCGTCCGTCCCGTTCTAGGCCGGGTGGATCGCTACGGGGGCGCCCCGTTCGGCGGCCTTCGGGAACCGCACCGCCGCGCCGCAGCTCGGGCACGCGTACTCGGCGACCCCCCGATGGCGGAGCGGGGTGCGGCACTTCGGGCAGGGGATCGGTCGCGCGGTGACGTACGCCGCGAACAGTTCCTGGGAGCGCCGGTCGGTGGAGGATTCCGTCGCGGCCGACCGTTCGGCGGCCGTCGGGGGGACCGGGACGGGGCCGGACGGTTCGGGGACCTTCTCGGAGGAGAGGCGGCCGCACTCGGGGCAAACGGCGAGCTTCCCCGAGCCGGTCAAGAGGAGCGGCACGTGGCACGAAGGACAGAGGGTCTTGAGGGCGGTTCCCCGCAGGACCGGGGCCGGCCCGGCGAGCGTCCGGGTCGGGCGCTCGAGGGCGGGCGCGATCGGCGCGGGCTCGGCGGAGGTCGGCAC
>JBAUAJ010000182.1:0-3028 GCA_049675585.1 Thermoplasmata archaeon | reverse complement strand
CCGGTAGGGAGCCGGATGCCAGCCGGCCGGTTCGTCTTCGCTCATCTCGCCGACGCGCACGTCGGCGCCTGGCCGCGCGCGCCCGCGGTGCGGGCCGCGCTCCGCGAGAGCGTGCTGCGCGCCCTCGCGGTCGTCTCCGAGCGGAACGCGGAGTTCCTCCTCATCTCGGGGGACCTGTTCCACACGCCGGTCCCGGATCCGACCGAGGTCGCCCCCGTCGCGGCCGCCCTGAAGCGTCTGGTCGACGAAGGCCGCCGGATCTACGTCATCTACGGATCGCACGATTACGTCGCCCATCGGACCAGCTGGCTCGACGTCCTCGCCGCGGCGGGGGTGTTCGCGAAGGTCGCCCCCGAGGCGGTCCGGTCCGAAGGGACGCGATGGACGCTCCCGTTCCTCGTCGACGCTCCGACCGGGGCGCGGATCGCGGGGATCTCGGGCCGCTCGCACGGCCTCGACCGAGAGTACTTTGGGGCGGTGGATGCGGAGGCGTTCCGCGCGGAGCCCGGTTTCAAGATCTTCCAGTTCCACGCCGCGGTCGAAGAGTACCTCCCCGCCGGACTTCGAGAGCACATTCGGGGGATCCGCCGGGAGGACCTGCCCGAGGGATGCGCGTACTACGCTGGGGGCCACATCCACTACACGTACGTCGGAGAGGGTCCCGGCGGAGGTCTCCTGGTCAACCCGGGAGCGGTGTTCGGCACCAGCCGCACCGACCTCGAGCACGCGGTCGCCGGGAACACCCACCAGGGGATCGTGATCGTCACGGCCGAGGGCGACCGCGCAACCGCCGAGTTCGTCGATACCGCGCCCCGGGAGCTCCTGCGCCTCGTGGACGTCGACGTCACCGGACGCAACGCCGAGGAGGCGCGCGCGGAGCTCGAACGACGCCTGGCCGGCGTGGGCGGGGCGGGGACGCTGGTCTTCCCGAAGGTGCACGGTACGCTCAGCGACGGATCGGTCACGAGCCTCTCCCTCTCCTCCGTCGCGCGGGCCGTTTCGGCCGACGGTCGGGCGGTGACCTGGGACGTTCGGGACCTGACCCCCGCGGCGGCCGACGGGACGCCACGCACCGACGAGGCCGACGTCGAAGGGGCGGAGATCGCCGAGCTCCTCGAGGAGACCCGGCCCGAGCAGCCGTGGCTCGCCGGCCCCGAAGGAGAGCGGATCGTGCGGGAGCTGCTGCGCGAACTGGGCATCCCGAAGGCCGAGGGCGAGGCCCGTCTCGACTACACGACCGCGCGCCTCGAGGCGGCTCGAAAGGTCCTCGGTCTTCGCCCGACGGTCTCGGGCTGATCGGGGGGAGGAGTCGATGCAGCTCCGCCGTCTCGAGGTCCGTAACATCCGAAGCTACGAGTCGGGACGGGTCGAGTTCGGTCCCGGGACGACCCTGATCGTGGGGGACGTAGGGTCCGGGAAGACGAGTCTCCTCTACGCGATCGAAATGGCGCTGTTCGGCGTCGCCGAGGTCGACGCGCCGTACCTCGTGCGACACGGGGCGCCCCACGCGGAGGTCGCCGTCCGCTTCGAGGACGGGGATCACCGGTACGACGTCAGCCGGCGATTCCGGCGCATCCGCCGCAAGGGGCGGGAGTCGTTCGAGTCGGAGCGGATCACCTTCCGAGAGGACGGCCGAGAGACCTCCTACTCCGCGACCGAGGTGCGTCAGCGGGTCATCGAGCTCCTCGGGTTCCCGGACAATCCGAATCCCCAGGCGCACTCCGATCTGTGGCGCTGGGCGATCTACGTCCCGCAGGAGAAAATGCGGGAGATCCTCTCCGCGAAGCCCCAGGAGCGCCTCGAAACGATCCGCAAGGCCCTCGGGGTCGAGCGGTACCGCACCGCGGCTGAGAACGCGCAAGAGCTGAGTGCGGACCTGCGCGGGAGCGCGCGTCATCGCCGGGAGTCCGCCGAGCGGCTCGCCCACCACGACCTCGAATTCGCGGAGGCGACCGAGGCCGCGGACCGGCTCCGGGGGGAGCGCGTCGAGCTCGAGCGGCGGATCGCCGCCACCTCGGTACAGCAGGACGCGATTCGCGCGCGGGTCGAGGAGCTCGATCGCCACGCCCATCAGATCCAATCCGACCGCCGCGAAGGCGAGAGTCTCGAACGCGAGCAGGCGGCCGATGCGGCGGCGCTGGCCGATCACGGCCGACTGGCTCGCGAGCGCGCCGCCGAGGTCGCCCGGCGTTCCGCCGAACGCGAAGAGAACCGGATCCATGCGGAGAGGGTCGACGCGCTGCGCGTCGCGCTCGCCGATGCCGACTCTCGAACGCGGGTCGCCCGGGAAGAGCTCGATCGGCACGGGCAGGAAATTCGGAACCTGACCACCGCGCGGGCCGAGGTCACCGCGGCGGAACGGGCGTCGAGCGATTCTCGGGCACGCGCTGAGCGGGCATCCCACGATCGGGAGATCGCTCGTCAAGAATACGAACGGGCCGCCGCCGAAGGGCCGGTAAAACAGCCGACCGCCCCCGTTCCTCAGTCCGTCGCCGAGCTCGAGGCCCGCGTGGTGGATGCGCGGGGTCGGGAACGGGGCGCGCTCGAACGGGTCGCCAAGGCGGTCAGCGCTCGGGCCGAGATCGAGGAGCTGCTCGCGGGGGGAGTTTGTCCGCGGTGCCATCAATCGGTCCGCCGCGAGGAGTTCGAGGGACATCGAACGGAGATCTCCGAAGAGGTTCGGAGCGCCGAGGAGTCCCATCGCGCGATCCTCGGCGAGATCGAACGCGCGGAGGAGGAGCGCAAATCGCGCGAGCGCTTTGAGCGGGCGCACGACCGCTGGGCCGAGGTGGAGAAGCGACGGGAGGCCCTGCGGGAGGCGCAACGTCGCCGAGAATCCGAGCTTCACGACACCGAAGCAGAGCGAGCCGCCGCCGACGCCTCCCGGGAGGTGGCTCGCTCTCGACTCGCCGCATTGGAACCCCTCGAACAGGAGACGGTCCGGCGGCGCCGATCCCTCGAGGAGTCCGAGGCCGCCCAGGGCCGGGCGCGGGACGCGGCGGAGCAGGGGAGCCGCGCGGCGGACCGC
>JBAUAJ010000181.1:0-3823 GCA_049675585.1 Thermoplasmata archaeon | reverse complement strand
GCCCCGGCCGGCGCCGTCGTCCGGAGGAAGGTAGCGCGATGTCCTGGATGGTCGTTCGGGTCCGCGGCACGATCCACGCGCGCCACGACATCACGCAGACGCTCGCCCAGCTGCACCTCACGCGCCCGAACCACGCGACCGTGCTCCCGGAGAATCCCACGATGCGCGGGATGCTGATCAAGGTCCAGGGGTACGTGACGTGGGGCGAGGCCGACGCCGCCACGGTCGGCGACCTCCTCAAGGAACGGGGCCACTCGACCGACGGGGCGCCGCTGCCCACGGGCGCGGAGCTTCCCGACCTCGCGAAGCAGATCACGGAGCGCGGACTTCCCGGCACGGAGCGGGTGAAGCCGCTGTTCCGACTCAAGGCGCCGAAGGGCGGCTGGAAGTCGACGAAGAAACCGTTCGCGCGCGGCGGGGCCCTCGGCTACCGGGGCGCCCAGATCAACGAGCTCGTCCGCCGGATGATGTGATCGGGAGGATCGAAGAACCGATGCCGAGCCGCACACGGAAGTTCCGGGGACTGCGCACGCACGGCCGCGGCATCAAGGCCGGGCGGGGCGCCGGCAAGCAGGGCGGCCGGGGGAACGCCGGCCTGCACAAGTACAAGTTCAAGTCGATGCTCATCTACGCGCCGGACCACTTCGGTCGCCACGGGTTCAAACGCCCGCCGAAGATCGTCGAGCACCCGACCGCGATCAACGTCGGGGAACTCGAGGCGTTCCTACCGGTCCTCGAAGCGGCCGGGGCGCTTTCGCGGGACGGAGCCGCGTTCGTCGCGGACCTGGGGAAGATCGGCGTCGACCGGCTGCTCGGCAAGGGGTCGGTCGAGCACCCCTGGAAGGTGACGGTCGCGCACGCATCGAAGCACGCCACCAAGAAGGTGACGGTGATCGGGGCCGAGAAGCCGAAGGCCGCCCCCGGAAAGCCCGCCCCGCAGACTATATAACACGGGCACCGGCTCGCCGTTGGCCCCCATGGCACAAGACGACGAGATCCCCCGCAATCCGCGGTGGGCGGTCCCGCTGCTCGTCGTCGGCGTCGTGCTCCTGTCGCTCGTCTGGTTCTGGGACAAGCCGACGCTGCTCGGCCTCGGTCTGGTCGGGGTGGCGGTCGGCGCGATCCTCACCCTGCTCTACCTCGGACTTTCTTACGATGGTCCGAAGTCGAAGCTGTACGGCCTGAAGCCGATCACGAGCCGGATGCCGGCGGTCCAGCAGCCGAAGGGCCACGTCCACTTCCGGACCAAGATGTCCTGGACGATCGGCGTGCTGCTCAC
Organism: Thermoplasmata archaeon; assembly: GCA_049675585.1. Taxonomy (GTDB): domain Archaea; phylum Thermoplasmatota; class Thermoplasmata; order Lutacidiplasmatales; family UBA184; genus Lutacidiplasma. The sequence goes on along the minus strand of JBAUAJ010000181.1, from coordinate 2,544 downwards.
CTACTTCCTGCTGACGAACATCTACCTGTTCGGCGTCGACCAGTCGACCGTCATCGACCTGTTCGCGAGCTACCGCGCGATCCTCGCGGGGGCGCAGGGGACGCTCATGCACCTCGGGATCGGCCCGATCGTCACCGGGTCGATCATCATGCAGCTTTTCACCGGGGCGAAGATCATCGGCCTCGATCTCACGGACGACGAGGACAAGGGAACCTACCAGGGGACCCAGAAGGTCGTCGTCATCGCGATGATCTTCATCGAGGCGATCCCGCAGGTGTTCGGCTACCTCACGCCGTCCTCCTCGATCGTCGCGAGCCTGAACCTCGCCTCCCCCGGGAACGGCCCGCTGCTCGCGAACGCGATCATCATCGGCCAGCTCGTCCTCGGAAGCTACTTGGTCTTCCTGATGGACGAGGTCGTCTCGAAGTGGGGGATCGGGAGCGGCATCTCGCTGTTCATCGCCGCCGGCGTCTCGCAGCAGATCATCCAGGGGACGCTCAATTGGCTCCCGTCGACCCCGAGTTCCCCGATCAGCTACCAGAACCCGCCGAGCGGGACGATCCCGAAGGCGCTCTGGTTCCTGACGCATTGGAGCGCGTCGCAGATGGCCGGCGGGGGGTGGGAGAAGGTCCTGCTCAGTCCACCGAATCCCGTGGTCGCGCTCGTCGGAACGGCCGCGATCTTCTTCATGGTCGCCTGGACCGAATCGACCCGCATCGAGCTCCCGCTGTCCCACGCCGAGGCGCGGGGCGCCCGCGGCCGCTACCCGCTCCGGCTGATCTACGCGTCGAACATCCCGGTCATCCTGATGTCGGCGCTGCTCGCCAACGTCTCGATGATCTCGATCCTCCTCTGGTCGAACCCGACCCTCTCCCACTTCCCGCTCCTGGGCCACGAGTGGTGGATCGGCTCGTATCCGACCGCCGCCTTCGCCTCGGCGCACAATCTGAGCCAGACCCAACCGCTCACGGGCGGCGCCTACTACCTCTCGACGCCGAACGGGCTCGAGTCATGGCTGCTCCCGATCCTCAACTATCAGCAGTACGGCGGATTCCTGTACTTCCACGCCTGGTGGCAGGGGATCCTGCACGTCAGCATCTACTTCGTCGCGATGGTCGTCGGATCGATCCTGTTCGCCAAGTTCTGGATCCAGACGACGAACATGGGGCCCGAGGCGGTCGCCCGCCAGATCGAGGCGACCGGCATGCAGATCCCCGGCTTCCGCCGGGAGCCGAGGGTCCTGCGGCGCGTCCTCGAACGGTACATCCCGGTGATCACCGTGATCTCGGGGGCCGCGGTGGGGTCGCTCGCGGCCGGCGCGGATCTGATCGGAACGCTCGGGAACGCGAGCGGCACCGGGGTGCTGCTGACGGTCGGGATCATCATCAACCTGTACGAGGCGATGGGCCGCGAACAGCTGATGGAGATGAACCCGCTGCTCCGCCGGTTCCTCGGGGGCGAGTCGTAGGGTGCCGGACGAGGACGCTCCGCTCCCTTCCGCCCCGGCGCCCCTCGCCACCGCCCCGGTGGACGAGGACGACGACGAGGAGGACGAGGACGACGAGCCCGGATCTCCGTCGCCGAGCCCCGCGCCGCGCCCGCCCGCGCCGACGTTCAAGATCTCGACGATGATCTACGTCTTCCTCGGAACGCTCGGCTTTCTGATGCTGGTCGACACGGCCGCGCGCAACCAGCTCGCCACCCTCTTCGGCGTGAGCTCCGCGCACAGCGGCCCGCTCTACTTCCTGATCGGGTTCCACTCCCAGTACCTGCTGCTCACGATGGCGATCGCGGGCGCGATCGAGATGCTGATCACGTCGGTCGCCTACAACTTCACGACCAACTGGGTGAAGGCCGCGAAGGTCCAGACGTGGAGCACGGCGTTCCGCAAGGTCCAGATGGAGGCGATCCGCTCGGGGAAGAAGGACCGGATCGAGGCGCTGAAGCCGCATCAGGAGCGGCTCACGCGGCTCTCGGGCGAGGTGTCGATCGCCCAGTTCAAGGGAATGGCGATCACCTACTTCCTGCTCATCCTCATCTACACCTGGGTCGGACTCGTCATCAACCCGGCGGCGATCTTCTCGGGCGCCGTCGACCCGAACCCCGTCATCGCGCTCGGCGGGGCGTCGCTCGATCTGACCAAGCACGTCGTCTACACGATCCCCTGGTGGTTCGTGATCTTCAGTCTCTACACGGTGCCGTTCTCGCTCGTCTTCCGGCGCTTGCTCAAGCAGATGTGGCTCCGGCGGTACTCCCGGGAGCACCGGCTGGTCCTGGCGCCCGGCGCAGGGGCCGTCGGGGGTCCCGCGTGATCCACCGGGTCGTTACGCTCGGCGGACCCCCGGGGAGCGGCAAGTCGACCGCGGGCCGCCTCGTGGCGGCGGAGCTGGGCCTCCAGCTTCGATCCGCCGGCGAGATGTTCCGGGCGGAAGCGGTGAGCCAGGGGATGAGCCTCGCCGTGTTCGGCCGGTACGCGGAGGCTCACCCGGAGGTCGACCGGGAGCTCGATCGGCGGATGCAGGCGCTCGCGGCGCCGGGCCGGAT
>JBAUAJ010000180.1:0-18810 GCA_049675585.1 Thermoplasmata archaeon | reverse complement strand
GAGACGATTTAACGGCGAGATATGTGAGATCGATTTTGGATTATAATCCGGATACCGGGATATTTACGTGGAAGTGCCGAAGCACTCACCATGCTAAGTGGAATACTCGGTATGCGTATGTGGAGAGTTTGCAAATGCCGGTTAACTTTATACGATGTGTAAATCTTCATACACGGCGTGTAAAAACAGAGGTTTAGGCTATGGCGAGAAAGCAAAATATGTTACGTCAGGCTGAACGGTATTCTCAATATCTTTTATGGGAAGCAACCGGTGGTGCAATGGGTAAGGAGCCTGTTCGAGCTAAAGCGGCGAAGGAAGGCGAGTTCGCTCTCGATTTTCAGACCAAGCGCGCGCTGCTCGATTCGATGATTAAGTTGATCGGGATTAAATCGAAGGTCGAGCCAGAAGATCAAGAGGAAGACGGAATCGAAACTTATCGCGAGCTATTACGTGACACAACCGGAAGCAATACGAATGGAAGTAGAGGAGATCCAGCCCCATCCGAGGCTGGTAGCTCCCCCGCGCCCGCAATTCACGGACAGCCCAACGGCGCCGGCACGCACGACTTCCTCGAATAAATATTCTGTAGACTACTCGGCGATCGTTGCGGTTATCCGCGCCATCTCGGCCATTCTCGCCGTGAGACTTTTCCTGCTTCTTTCCGTGATCGGCTCGTTCGTGCTGGCGTATCTCGCCATGCTCGACACGACTACCCACTCGATCTGGGTGCTCGTTGCTTACTGCGTGCTGACGGTGTTGCCGCTTGTTTTCCTGTCTTTCAAGGACACGGTGAAAGCGAAAGAAGATGCCCGCGCAGAGTGAAGCCCAAAGGCGCTTGATGGGCGCCGCGCTGGCGGCAAAACGCGGTGGTCGTGCCGCGAGCGGGAAAGCAGCTAAAGTCGCCCGCGGAATGTCTGAAAGCCAGCTAAGAGATTTCGCCCGGAAACCTAGTAAGAGAAAATCGAAACGCTCGGGACGCAAGTAGAAGTGCCTAAAGGTAAGACAATCCGATACCCTAACCCACCGAGGCCGATGAGGCCCATACCGATAGGCGATAGAAAATGTTTTTACCCGGAACTCGCGGACAAAGCACAAGAGATACGTTTTACGATCATTCAAACACGATAACGACCGGCGGTACGCCGCAGCTTATTCTCCCCGAACGCAAATCGTGCTCGTTCCTTTTTATCCAGAACATATCGGCTTACGACATGTACGTCAAATTCGGCAGCGCCAAGGCGACTGCGAATTTGACCAGCGGCGCGGTGTCGTCGGTTACGGTTAACGACGGCGGGTTCGGGTTCACGCTTCCGCCGACTGTGCAATTCCTCGGCGGCGGCGGCATCGGCTGGAATTATAGCGACGGGTCGAACACCGGCTCGACGCTCCCGCAATCTATTTCCCCGAACAACTTCGCAACCGGTTTGGCGGTTCTCGGCACTTCGGCGATTGCCGGTAAAAAGGTGTCGTCGGTCACCGTGCTTAACGGCGGAGCCAAATATCTGCAAGCTCCTTACGTGTCGATCTTGAACAGCTTCAACGATCCGTTCGGCGTAGGTACGCCGTCGGCAACAAGCGGCGCGTGGCTGAGCGCGGGCGGCGGTTCGTGGACGCAGAACGGAACGATGTGCACGACCGATCCTGTGTCTGTTTACTGCGCGACGACGGGTGCCGCATATACGGCGTATTGGAGCGCATGAGAATGAAAAAACTTCTTTGGCTCCTTCTCCTTTTCATCCCGCTCGCAGCTTACGCGCAGGTAAGCGGCGGCGTTCGCCAGCACGGCGCCGTGACGGGTGGGGATTGCGTCGAGTGGTACGGGACGAACAGTATCATGGACGCGGGGAGCGCGTGCGGAAGCGGGGGAGGGGGCGGCGTCTCATCCTTCACGAGCGACGGCACGCTCCTTCTCAACGCCACCACAACCGGCGCGGTAACGCAGACTCTTGCAAACGCTCCTGCTTATAGCGTATGGGGCAACGCCATCGGCTCGGCGGGGGCGCCGGGTTATACCAATTCCCCGACCGTCCTCTCGCTTACCACATCTGTCGGTGGCGCCCTCACAGTCGGAGGCAACGCATCGCTCGCCGGAACCACGACGGCGAACAACCTCTCGGTGACGGGAACCTTCAACCTCGGCGGGTCGGCGCTGTCGCTCCCCGTGAGCATCGCGAACGGGGGCACGGGATCGGGAACGGCCGCGGCGGATACCGTGTTCGGCAATCCGAGCAATAGTTCGGGGGCGCCCGGATTTACGACCGCTCCGGTTGTTTCCGGGGCGAGTACCGCCGCAAGTTTCAATGCGACAAATACTGCGTCGGCACCGGCCTATCAGATCGGTGGCGTCAATGCGCTGAAATTTCCCGATAACAATCTAGACGTAACCAGCATCGCGGTGGGAAGCCTTTCGCTACCTAGCTACACAACAACGACCGGCAATAATGTAGCAGTGGGGTACAATGCGCTAAATGCGCTGACGACCGGGACGAACAGCGTGGCTATCGGATCGAACGCCCTATCGAAAGAAACGGTGGTCGGTTCGGAAGTCGCGATTGGAGTGGGGGCATTGCAGAATTCTCTGCAATCCGTGACGACCGCTGGAAATGTCGCCATCGGATATAACGCGCTGAATTCCGCGACGACTTCGCTGATTGGCGCTACTGCCATCGGCTATGGAACACTTGCCGCGCTGGCGACAGGAAATACGGGAGTAACTGCAATCGGCTATAACGCATTGGCTGCCATGAATAGCGCATCTGCAAACGGCAATACGGCGGTTGGATATATTGCCGGAGCAAAAATCACAACCGGCGGTGCAAATACCTTGATCGGATATGATGCCGGAAACGCCATAACGGGCAACCAATACGAGACAATCATCGGATATGGAGCGGGGGGCGACCCGGGCAGTTATAGCACCGTGATCGGTGCAGCGGCAAAAGCGACGGGAAGCCAGGACGTTTCGATTGGGTATAGCGCTGGCGGTTCTTCGAGCGGCGGTAACGGCAATAATACTTTTGTCGGCGTGCAGGCGGGTTATTCCGTTACTTCGGGGCAAGATAATATCTTGATTGGTCATCACAGTTTGGGGGGAACGCTTTCGACAGGTTCCTTCAACGTCCTGATGGGTGATGAGGTCAACACGGCTCTTTCGACTACAACATCGTCAATCGGCATTGGCGAGAATGTAAAGCCGGGATCGAACGATGTAGCTATCGGTATTTCGGCTTTGGGGGCCAGTACTACGAACGGCAACGATAATACGGCAATTGGCTTTAAAGCCCTGACGGCCACGACCAGCGCCGGCGCGGCGACGATCATGGGCAACGTTGCTATCGGATTCCAGGCCGCATCTCTCAACAGCACTGGCACCGGCAATATCGAGATCGGCTACGACACGGACAGCACCGTCGGCACGATTGGAAGCGACAATATTCTCATCGGCAACAGCCTCGCACTTTCGACCAGCAGCACAAGCAACACGATCAACATCGGCGGTGTTTACAAGGCAACAGGCATCGGTACGCCAAGCACGTCGCAATCGACTATTGCAGGCGCCCTTAACGTAACCACTACCTTGCAGCAGGGGATAGAATTGTCCTGCTCGACCGGCCTCACGACCGATGCGAGCGGCAACATCAACGGATGTGTAGCCTCCGACCGAAGCCTGAAACTCGACGTAACGGTTCTGAAGTACGATCCGAAGGTAATTGAAAAACTGCGTCCGGTTTCCTACGCATGGCGCGACCCTTCACGCTATGACGGCAAACGCCATGGCGGATTCATCGCACAGGAAGTGCAGATCGTCGATCCGCTGGCGGTAAAATCGGCGGGCAAGGGATTGCTCGGAATCGATAATTCGGCACTGGAAGGGGATATCGTTCTCGATCTCCAGAATTTGCACAGACTGGCCGCACGCCAGCAAGCGGAAATCGACCTTCTCAAGAAGCAAGTGGCGAAGAAGAAATGAAAAGGATAGCCGCTCTCCTCATTCTGCTGGCTTTTCCGGCTTACGGAAAGCCCTGCCTCGGCCCCTCGCCGTCCTCAAGCTGGGGAGCCAGCTTCCCGCAAGCTAAAACGATCGGAGGTTTTACGTACGACTACGCGAACGAAATTCTTTACGCGAATCTTCCATATATAAATCAGTACTACACGTACCTAAACGTGCCGTACTCGGTTGCCTACGGCTTCGCGAACACAAAAACACCCGACCAATATTATCAACAACATATAAAAAACATTTATCGCTTTGCGCTGGAGGCCGAAAGTTGCTTCGCGTTGCGCACGGAGGACGGTAAGTTTTTGCTGGTGAACCCGTGAGAAAATCGCTCTGGTCGCTTCTCGGCGTTTTAGCTCTCGGCGGGCTCGCTTATGCACAGCAACCGGTTAACACATCGACATTCCAGGGGCTTCCGCATGCCAACACGATTACCGGTAACGAGATTATTCCGCTCGATCAAAATGGCGTGACAAAATCGGCTACCTCGTCGCAGCTTACCCTCGGGTCCATGGTTTTAGGCGTTGCTTCCGGCGGGACGGGATTGTTCACGGTCGGTCCAAACGGGACTTGCCTGCAATCGACTGGCAGTTCGCTTACGTATGGCGCTTGCGGCTCGGGAGGTAGCGGCGGGAACCCGGTCGGTCCGAACGGCGCGATCCAATATAACAACAGCGGGGTATTCGGTCCGTATTCTATCGGTAGCGGACTTGTTGTTACGACAAGCGGTGGAGTGTCGTTTTTAAATTCGACATCAACCGGCGGGGTCGCACCGGCTGGAGCGGACGGAGCGATTCAGTATAACGCGGCTGGTTCGTTTGGAGGTTATGGAGTTGGAACCGGGCTGTTTGTTTCCGGGGGAAATCTCAACTCGACAGGGGCGCCTGGCGGGGCGAGCGGAACGATCCAATACAACAACAGTGGGGTGTTCGGGGGTCTTACGCTCGGCTCGGGTTTATACATCAGCGGAGGTGCTCTGGCGGCAACGGTAACGGGGGCGGCTCCCCCCGGACTCCCCGGCGACGTGGTAATTAACGGCGGCGGGGGGTTCTTAGGCGCCCTTGCTAATACTTCGACCACGCTCGGGACAACTCAGCTTGCCCAAGCCGCCGCGGTTCACAACACGATTATGAACGGTCTTTCCTACGATCCGCGCGACCCGGCCTATGGGGCGATCTGCGGCGGGTGGAACGTATTTACGGCGGACGGCGTCACCACGGCTTTTAACTACACGATCCCTTTTACCGGATCGTCCCCGACCGATAATTCCGGTTTCTTCGTCTTTTACGAATTATCCAACGGCGGCGGGTCGGCGACGATCCTGAATGGAAGCCAGTTTTCGGTAACGGGCGTCAACAGCGGATCGGGCGGGACGATCACGCTCAATTCCGCGCCGGCCGCCGGGAATATCATTTTCGTGGTGCATGACGATGGGCCTGGAATCGTCTCGGCCGCCACGGCGGCGGTTGCATCGGGCGGATATACATCGGTTCCCGATGGATGCACCATTTACACCAGCCAAACGAACGGCACGCAGTTGCCTGACAAAACCAATCTTATAGGACAGAACTTCATACCAAGCTACGCGTATAACAGCGGCAGCAGTAATCCGCGCGACTTACCGATGTTATACGTGATAGCTCCGACCGGCGCGGCCCCGAATTTCGGAATCAACGTGAGCGGAAAATGCAATCAGTTCTTCGAGGGATTCGAGATTACCTCGAATGTTCCCGGCCACGACAATGTTGGGTATTACGGAGTCCCGGTTCTTATCGGATCGAATGGAAGCTCCGGGGCAGGCTGCGGCCAGCTTCCGGGCATCACGGCCCAATATATGACTTTCAATTACGGCTCGGTGGGATTCGGCGCTCCTCATGGGGGAAATTCCAAATATATTTTCGCCACCCTGCGCTTCAATAATTTTATCGGCAACAAATCGGGGGCATATGGACCTTTCAGCGACACCCAGTTTTACGGAAATGATTTTGCTTCGAATGGATCGTTTGGTTCCGTCGGTGACGACGCGGGGCTTACTTTCGTACAGCAGAACGCGCCTGGCCCCCCCGGCGCGGGGCGAGTGGAACATAACCGTTTTGAATATAATATCGAGGGAGTTAATGTCGAGAACGGTCAATTAATAACCTTTGTCGGCAACGAGTTCGACGGAAATTCATATTGCGGCCTCGATCTTGGCTCGTTCTGGGATCAAATCGGGTTTACCGGCAACTGGATGCGCGGCAACGGCAATGGAGGAGGTAACTTTGCCGGCACCCTTAGCCCCGGCCATGACGCTCATATCTGCTTTAATAGCGGGTCCGGATCGACTGGCTTCAACGCAGCCAATAACATATTTGTGACGAACGCCAGCGAGAACGGGCAGGTTCCGATCGGAACGAACGGAGCGACTACACCGGCCTACGCTCTTGATTTCAACAGTCCGGCCGCCAATAACACCGGGATCGTCATTAATGGGGGCAATGGGCGGCTCACGAAAGACATTGATGGGGCTTCGGTCGCGGATTTCGCGATTTACCGGCAGGGCAAGCCATCGGATATCGAAATCAATCTCACGGGACAGTCGCCGCAGGGAAATCTCGTCAACGGCCAGAATGCGAGCCAGATCAGGGGAATTCCGCCGGGAACGTGGACCATATACAATGCCTACGGCGATCAGGTTACATCCTATGGCTTTGTGCTTTCCTCAACTCAATATTATCCGTATCTGATTAACCAGAACCTGAACGGGTCATTGAATTATTATACGGATCCTTTCGGCTTCGACTGCGATATCGTTAATACCGAAATTTTCCCGAACGCCAACCCGTCCACCACGGGGAATCCTCTTACGACATGGTTGCCATCCGTAGTCGATCCGGCATATGGAAATTACAGCGATCCGGCTTTCACCAATCACAGGAACGATACTCATCTTTGCCGCATGGCCGGCCTGACCTGGCTTGGCATTCCATCCGCATATAAGGTCGCCGCGCAAAGCGGAACGACAACGGGATCGTGGGGAAATTTCGCAAGTTATGGCGGCGCGCTCGGCCTGACTTCCACGACGCAGGGCAGTTCTCTGGCCTTGACAATTACGACCTACGGCGGCCCGATCTATCTTGGATATGAATTGCAGGCGGTGACAACGGGGGTCGCGAGCGGCGGCCAGTTCACCTACAATCTCGATGGCGCGCTCAGCACCACGGCGACGGTCAATTCCGCCGGCAGCGGAGCATGGACTTACGCCTGCGGCGGCCTATGTCCGAACAGTCAGGCTCCGGCGGCCATTCGCATCCCGGTGCGTACTACCGGCTCGCATACGATCAATATTGCTCTCACGTCCAGCACCACGACCGGCAATCCGGTCACGATCAACTATCTCGCAACGCCTCCCGGAAAAGCCTATCTCGGCGGCGGCCCGACCGTGTTCTATGGGGGCCAGCTGTTCCAGCAGAACGATGCTAACTCGGCATACACCGCGGCCTATAATTCCGATGAAATGACGGACGCCAATCAGCTTTTCACAGATGGAGCGCCTATAAACTTCGTCAACATCCGTAATTACGTGAACGACCTTGGCGATACTACATCGAACTACCAATACATTACCGGGACCGGTGAGCAGCATATCGCGGACGCGATGCAGGGGTTGATTCAGGAGCAGACAGGGGCGCATGGCACCATCATCGATCCCCGCAGCTTTGGCGCGGAGTGCAATACGCAATATCTGGATGGACGCAACTATTCGGGAGGTAGTACGGGCATCATTGGTTCGACCACAACGGGCAGTAATATTATCGCGGTAAACGGTTACAACTTCGTGAACGCGGCCGATCCGGCCGGCGACATTGGCAAGACCCTTACCCCATTTAACCCGATTTATTTCGGGGGCGATGTCGGCGGGACTACGACAATATTGGGAGTAACGGCAACGGGTCAGGCGATTGTCGGCGAGAATATGGCTGTTACGTCGTCATATGTACAAACTCAATTCGGTCATAACGATACGGCGGCATTTCAGGCGGCAATGTCGGCGGCCAACACGCTTGGCCTTTCGGTTCTGGTGCCGAACAATTGCCTGGTTGCCGGATTGACGGTGAGTGGAACTCCGGGGGTTAGCCTTGGCGGCTCATCGTGGGCCGATGGATACGGGTACGGTAATGATACGTATCCGATTATGTATATTGCATCGAATGGATATTCGGAAGACCCATTATACGGGATCGATATAGGTGGCGCATTTCAGATCGGGTTCCACGGTTTCGAGATCAAGGGCAACACCGAACCTTATACTGGAAATTTCGGCGGTGGCGGTACGCAGATGACCTGTCCCCCGCCGGGGCCGATCAACTATGGCGGGGCCTGTACGCCGCAATTGCATATGGCATTGATGGGGACAAGCGGCGGCACTTCAAACAGTTTCGATGCCGTATCGCTCGATCACATGACATTCACGCATGGCCCTGTCGGGTTTGGCGCTGCGCTGGGCGGAACCACGACTCACGTGGGAGAGATATTCGGCGGCTCGGTGCATTCATCATTTAGCAATAATGGCATCGGTTTCTACACGCCGGGGCTTTCAGACTGGCATTCTTTAGATGATGATATGGAGTATGATTATTCTGCCACGATATATCTCGGGCCGTTAATCGCGAGTTACGCTCCGACTTCGAGCAGATTTACGAACCTAAGGGTGGAAGACTCCCCGAATCCGGGTTTGGTCTGCGATGGTTGCCAGCAAATGGAATTCGACAATGTTCAATTCCAGTACGATTCTCCGAACGATGTGGTGCTGAGTAATGCGTCGGATATTTCGTTTTCAAGCGGCTTTATGCAAGTTGGGATGTATGGCGTGGGCACGGGGATTGCCGCGAATATTTCAGGATCGAAAAATATTGTGTTCGATGACGTATCGTTTTTCAACGACGGGTACGCCCTCGGGGCGACCATCACCGGCGCGACGCAAAGCTCGAATATTGAAATTCGCGGCGGGATTCTTAGTGGCGGCAGCGGGAATAACAACGGTACTTTGCCGGCGAATTGGGGCAGCGTTGCACCGCCGACTAATTTCATCGTCGATGTGATAGATTACCCATATCTGCGGACGGGCGATACGAGTTTCACGGTGAACGCGGCTGGTCAATTCGGTCTTGGCACCACAACGCCGACGCCGGGGACCGGCCTCGATATGCTATCGGACACGACGACCTACAACAGCAGCATAGGCTTGCCGAACGGCAGCACGACTGCGCGGCCTGCCGCTCCGGTCAATGGCATGATGAGGTACAATACATCGTTGAGTCAGTACGAAGCCTATGCCAACGGAAACTGGAATCCAGTCGGGAGTTTGGCCGGATACATAGGCGGGCTGAATATTCTCAACGACACGACCACTCCGAACGCCATTATCGATGTCACGCCCGGAGCAGCCGCGTCGGACGACAATCTGACGATACTGAGCCTTCCCTATCAGTGGTCTAAAACGACAGGCAGCTTTGCCACGGGCTGGGGGAACGGATGCCTCGATTCCGGATCGGTAACGTCCAACACATTCTATAATGTTTATGCGGTGGGCGGCGGCGGATCGCCTGTTGACATTCTTTGCTCGACATCGGCGATTACGCCGGCGGTGCCGGCCGGCTTCACAAAAAAGCGCCGTCTCAATTGCGGCTTCAAGACGGACGCAAGTTCGCACATTCTTTCGCTAACCGAAGACGGAAATTCATGCTGGTGGGGGACGCCCACGCTCGATGTCAATACCGCGCTGTCGGATACATCGACGCATTTCGAAACGCTCAACGTGCCCGCGGGCGTGAAGGTGCAGCCTATTTGCAGTTATTCCATCGGCGGAACCGGCAACGCGGTTCTGATGTATAGTCCGGACACGTCGCCGGCCGGATCGACCACCACTTCGCCGTTCACGGCGTCGCCCGGCTATAGTTTCCTTGCGTCGTCCACTACCGGAGGGCCTGCGAATTCGTCATGTCCATTGGTGACGACTAATACATCCGGCCAGGTCGGTCTTGAGATGGCCCTGTCCACGACCACGACCGTGGGAATTATAACGCAAGGCTGGCGGGAAATTCCGCAACCCTCCTCGATAAGCACCCCGGTTTTCGACGGCCTTTATTCGCTGTCGCAGACAACCACGACGGCGACAATTAATTTCACTTCGCAGTCGGGCAATGACGGGATTTTTGTATTTTCCTACGCAGACGTGAATAACGGCGGAGGAAGTTTCGGCACCAACAGCATCGCATCTATTTCAGATTCAAACAGCTTGACATGGACGCGCCGGAGAGGTCCGGGGAACGTGGAGGAATGGTATTCAACCAGCCCGTCTCCACTTACGAATGACGCGATCAGCATCAACTATACGTTGTTGCCGGGGCACAATCAGATATATGCCGTCGGCGTCGCGGGGCTGAATACGACCTCGCTTTTCGACACAAGCACCAGCTTGCCGGCATTCAACCAGCACGGGTACGGAAATGTGATGAGCACCACCACCACGGGATCGACCAGTCAAGCCCACGACATGATTTTCGGCTGGTATATAGCCTCGACCGGATTCCGTAATACCAGCAATATTGCTACCCCGCCCACGGGTTTTATCAGCCTCTTCCCGACTTCCTATCTTCCGGGAATATCGTATGAATCCCCGCCCTATCTAAATTTGTCCTACGAACTGTCGAACAACGCCATGACGAGCAAGGGTTTCACCTGGACCAATTCATTTACCGGCAACGGGAACACGGGGCAGATGATCGATGCGGTGCGGGCAAACGGTAATTAGGGAGCGATCCAATGAAATATCTTGTTCTGCTGATTTTGTTGACGCCGGCAACCGCCATGAGCGCCACCTTTGAACACGCACAGGCCAGTTTCATCGGGTGTCATTACACCTATGAGATGACATTGAATGGCCGGCAGATACCGATATATTTTAGTGTCCCGAATCCGGATGGGCAATCATCGATCTCGACGGTGTGCGCGAAGACTTCGGATTCAGACCGGCAGGCCGCCGCCGAGGAGAAAAAGATGAAGGAGATTATGACAGGTAATGTAACGGGTAAATAGCATCGATTGGCTATTGACGCGGCGGTTTTATTGCAACGATGGCGAAAGGGACAGCTTCCATGACCAGGCAGCGCGGATCGGACAGAAAAGAACAGGCCATGTATTCTGGGGGCGCCCTCTTGGGTGTCGCCATGAAATATGCGATTATTTTTCCTATTGCCGGCGGCTCGGGCCTTCGCGCATCGCGCGCGCCACGGGCACCCGCATCGTCATCGCGCGCATTAGATAACCACAGCACCACGCCGATCGAAGCTAGGCGGAAACTTGGGTCGATAAAGAACTGATCGGGGGATAGAAAATGAGCATACCTGCAAACACAGTTCAGCAAGACGGTCTTGGAACTGTCACGGCGGACCAATACAATACCTACATCCAGGTGTCGGGTTTCGCCACGGGCTTGCAGAACTTTGTCGGCGTATCCGGGATGGTCGTTTATATTCCGGGTCTTGTAACTTACGGCGACGGCGGGCAGGGCGAGTTCTATTGGAACGCAGCCGGCGCCGCGAACGACGGAACGAACAACATTCAGCCGAACGGAGTGTCGGTTGGTTGCTGGACGCGGGTTGGCATTTCTCCGAATTCGGTTCTCGGCCCCGGCATGTCAACTGCCGGAAATATCGTTGCCTTCAACAATGCAACCGGTACGCTGGTAAAAGATTCGGGAATTTCGCTAAACTCGCAAGCAGAGAATTTATTTTTGGGCACGCCTTCGGGCGCCGTCGGCGTTCCGTCCTTTCGCGCTCTTGTAAGCGCCGATCTCCCGGTGGCATTAGATCCGTCGTACATCATCGGAACGGCGACCAATAACGACGCGCCGATAGGCGGCATAGGAGAGTATGAGTCGGCGTCGGTCGGCGTGGGTTCGGCCATATCGCTGTCTAATAACGTTAACGTGTCTACGGTTTCTCTTTCCCTTACCGCCGGAGATTGGGATGTCTGGGGAACCGGTAATTTTTACGGTACGGCGTCCACGGTAACGTATCTTGCAGCCGACATAAGCTCGACTCAAAATACGGTAACAGGTCTTCAATTTTCATTGCCTTATACCAGTGGAAGCCCGTTCGGAGCCGGTTATGTTTCAGGGGCAGTCGCTGCTCAGAGATTTCCTTTGGCCGGTACGACAACGATATATCTAAACAGCTTGGCAAACTTTTCAGGCGGCACGGGCCTGGGATTTGGAAGTCTGTACGCGCGCCGGAGACGGTAGAAATGGGAACCGACGTTCAAAACGCCGCCGATATAGTCGCCGATGCCGCCGAGCGCGCCGCCGAGCGTGTCGCCATGGCGGCGAAGTCGGCAATGGATAGCGCGGCGTCCGCGGCCAGTGCCGCGTCTTCCGCGTCGCAGATTTTAGGGGCCGTCGCTATTTCCCGCCTCGATGGCATCGACAAGCAATTTAATTCCCATGAAAAACAGGATACCGAAAGATTTCACGCTTTGACCGAGGAAATTAAAGATACGAAAAAAGAATTAAAAAACGAGATGAAAGATATCCAAATAGACCTGAAGAAACAGACCAAAATTTTGACCCTCATGACAGGCGGGTTGATTGCCTTGAGCAAGCTACCTGATTTTATTAGTTTCTTTATCCACCATTAACCGAGGGAACCGCGATGACAGCCCCCAAATGCTCCGCTCAGATCTTTCTCGCCGCGATGATCATCGCTGGATTTTTTGCCGTTCTTTACAGTGTGTTACACGGTGGAATGCCGGATAAGGGTTCGGATGCCGTGCTTATGCTTATTGGCGTTCTGGCATCGGCTTTTAAGGACTCCATAGGCTATTATTTCAACAGTTCGTCGGGCAGCCGGGATAAGCAGAACATGATTGAAAATCTCACCGGAAAGGGGCAAAATGCCGCCGCGACACCGTTGCCGAATTCCGTTACCCCTTCCGCTCCACCCGTTTGAAAGGATTATAAAATGAGCGCAGTTTCAACTCTTCTCGATACTTTGTTTGGCACCCTTGTCAAGGACGAGGCGGCCGTTCTCCAGCCGATAGCGGATGGATACCTGTCCAGCATCGTCGCCAATCCGGCCCCCGATAATGTGGTGGCGCAGAGCCTATCGTTTCAGGCGCAGGTAATGGCCGTGTTGCCGAACGTGGAAGCGGCGGCGGCCAAGGATACCGCGGCTGCCCTCAAGGCGTTTCTCGATGCGCAGATTCCGTCCCTCGTCGCGCAGGCCGGCACGGCTCCAGCGGCTCCCTCTGCTCCCTCCGCGTAGCTCGTGTCGAAGTTCTCCTTTGCCGTGACAGTCCCCATTTTCAAGACATGGGGATTTCTCAAGGCGGCATGGAAGCGCATATGCAGGAATTGACGGCCAATTTCTCCGATGCTCGGGTTGTGGATGCTCTTGTGGCTTCCTACCAGTCGGGTTCGGCGTGGGATAAAGAGTTTACCGTCGATAAAGTCCGCGCATTTCTCAAGCATCATAACGGGTTCGATCTTCTCGTTTTCCCCGGCAGCGAAGTCACAATCGACTGGCTGCGCGATCTTGCCGCGGCGATTCCGTTCAATCACCCATTGCTCGGCTGCATTCCGGCCGGATTCCATGAAGGATTGGAAGATATCGCCGAACTGATCCTGCCTCAGCTTAGGGAACCCGTCATTATCGCGGGGCATAGTCTCGGGGCCGCGCGGGCGCAACAGATAGCGGCCATCTTCGGATCGCGCATTCTTATCTCTAAAATCGTGGTGTGCGGCTCTCCACGCCCCGGATGCGGGCGATTGGCGCAGCTTCTTTCTCCCTATCCCCTCACGAATTTCAAGAATCGATTCGATGAGGTAACGAACGCGCCGGAGCCTTATCTGGGTTTTCCGGCCATGCAGATGCGTTCCTTCACCATGCTCGATATCAAGCCGGCAGATGAAAATCTGCTTGATCCATTCTCCGATCATCACATCGGTTTGTATCAAATCGGGGTAAAGCTTCTGGAGGCATCGCAACCGGCATAAGGAGACATCCCATGTTCGTCAAGAAATATCGGTGGGCGTTTCTGGTGGGTTATTCGAACGGCTGGTCGGCGGGGATTGTGAGCGTTCTTATGTTGTATTTGCTGGCCTACGTGGTAGGATGGATGGGCGTTCCGGATACGGCGCTTAAACCGCTGGCGCCGGACAGCATCGGGATTGCGGCTCCCGCGCCGGAGGAACAGATATTAAGATGAAATCCAACATAGGCTTGTAAGCTCGACCCATATAGATGCGTCCCCCCTCCTCTCATGGAGCTGGATGATGAAACGGAAAGATGAAGAGGAAGATATTCTGTTTCTGCTCTGCATGACCACCTGCATGTTCGGGGCGGCGGCGTTGTTTATCTGGTTTTTGCGCGGGGGTTAGATGCGCTGGTCGCCCTGGTCATTGGAATTAACCGCCCGCGTCGCCGCGCTGTGGCCGCATAAATCGGCGGAACAAATCCGCCGCGAGCTTGGCGTCGAGCATATTTCCCGCTGCGGCGTCATCGCGAAAATGAACCGCATGGGGCTGAAAAAATGCCCGCATAAGGCCAAAAAGAACGATCGCGATATTCGCTACCGCGAGTTCATCCAGCGGCGGACAGCATGAGCAACCGCGACTTTCGCCTGCTGGCGGTCGAGATCCTCGCGACGGGCGGATTCCGGAGCGTGAAAAAGAACAACCGCAGCAAGCATGAAAAATTCCGGCACCCGGACGGACGCACGGCGATAATCGGATTCAAGACGCGCGACCGGCATTTGCTCAACAAAATTCTCAAGCATTCGGGGATGGAGCCGCGTATATGAACGACCGGGAAAAAATCGAGGCCTTTATCCTGGCCGGCCGCTTGACATATTGCCCGACAGTTTACCTCGTCCGTACCCAGCATGGGCCCGACAAGTGGGAAGGAAGACCGGTGGAGAAGCCCAAACGCAACGGCGGCGGCTTCGGCAAGATGTGGGCCAGGCGGCGGCAGCTGATGGGAGTAAAACCTTGAGCGCATCGACCATGCTGGTGGATGCAAAATCCGCATCCGGAGAAATCGTAAAAACGATAAAGCATGACGATGGACGCCAGACGATCTATACGGTCGACTACCGGGGGAGGGAATTTTTCACGCTCGTCGGGCCACGCGGCCAGTATCAGGGCACATATCCGCTCGAACGGCCGAAGCCCCGATGAACTGCAACCTCGCCGGCATCGCCCTGATAAAGAAATTCGAGGGATGCCGCCTTGAGGCATACCGGGACGGCAACGGGACATGGACATGCGGCTGGGGCGCTACGGGGCCGGATGTCGCGCAAGGCCTCGTATGGACGCAGGCCCAGGCCGATGCGCGGCTTCTGATCGATCTTCACGAGAAAGCCGAAGTGCCGCTCGAAAAGCTTGCCGCATACGAGCTCGATCCCAATCGTTTTTCGGCCTTGTGCAGCCTTATTTACAACATCGGCGCGGGCAATTTCGAAAAAAGCGCGGTGCTGGAAGCGGTCAACGCCGGCGATTTCGAGGACGTTCCCGATCACATGCGCGCATGGTGCCACGACAATGCCGGCAATGTCGTCAAAGGCCTCGTGGCGCGCCGGGAGGCGGAGATCGAGCTATGGGACGATCCGTCCGCGCCGTAGCACGGGAAGCGCGTATTTCAAATTCCGATCCCATCTCCTAAAATTTCGAATTGATCGAGCGCGTCTTCTGGTTCTTTTTCTTTCAGGCACTCGCAAACAAAGATGCCTTTCCCGCACAGGTCGCATTTCATACTTAGCTGCGATGCCTTCATACCGCATCCGCATGGGCAATCATTTTTTATATCCACTTCACTCATGGAACATATCCTCGTCGCCTAAAATCATCCCGGCAAGTTCTTGCCGTCGTTCTTCGGTCGTGTTTACTTCCGCCGTACCGATTCGCATTGTTTTTTCCGAGTGCCGGCGCCAAGGGATTTCTCCTTGTAGTAGCCGTCTAATCCTCCACGCGCTTCCAGCCATCGACCGTTTGCTCCTCGCGGATGCCACGCACATATTCCCCGGTGATCGTCGAAAGAACATCAGACAATGGGAATGTTTTCGTCGTTTGTGTTGTCATTGCCATCCTCCCTTGATTGCAGCTATGCCGTTTCGTAAGTCCCATTCAAGAAGACGGCGCTTCGCCTCGTCACAAGCATCTTTCACGTCTTGCCAAGTGCATTGAAGTCCTTCGTAGGAAGCCATCCTGAATTTCCGGCATTTTGTTTTCCACTCATCCAAAGCTTTCTTTTCTTCCTCGGTGAAGGATGGCGGGGCTTCCAGTTCAAACAAATGATCCGCTGCGCCGTAGAACCACATCTCGGGCCGTTCAAATCTAAAGTGATCTGTTACGTGAGGCGCACGGTTCAGTTCGTCTTTCTGTCTCATCTCGAAAGACTTCCATTCATGCGCAAGGAAAAGGCCAAGGCAATATGCATAGCCCTTACCGAACTCACTCTCTTCGGGCGGTGGCCGAGCAATATCGTCTTGCGAGGTCGTTTGTGGTTTATTAGTCATGGCAACACTTCATTAGGCTCAAAATGTTGGAAGCCGATCTCATGACTGACCACATACCGCCTTTCCGTACAGTTTCCGGGTCGGTATGCCATGCAAATTTTCCCTCCCAAGTCTCATCTGTTACCACCTCGTAAGCCTCCACGATTTGCCGACAAATTATTTTCAATAACTCGTCTTTGTTCGTTATGTGTGTTGTTTGTGGTTTAGACATCAGAACCTCTCTAGGGGAACCTGGAATTTGGTAATTTCCCTCCTTATCCATGAAGGTATTAAATCCGCTCTCATTTCTTGTGGTACCTGATTCATCCATTTTTTCCTCCCAGCTCAAATATGTGCTTGCCGCAAATCGTCACATGACATTGATCGTCATGCTATTCGCTCTTGCATCCGCATGCCACTGGCGTCTCCACGGGCAGCGGCAACCGATCAAGCATCCCTTGCACTTGCATGATTTCATTTTCCATGTGGCGGATTACTCCTCGCGCCATGTCGATACGCCCGAGATAGATGCAGCGCTGGGCCGCGTATGGGGCAGTCGTTTGTGTTACGGGCTTGGTCATACTGCCCTCTTTCCTGTCTCTCCCTGCATCATTGCTTGGCAATTATTCAGCCGCAAATTTCTTTCGACAATCATATTTTCTGCCATCAAATTTATGTTCGTTAGAGCGTGCCATATATCAAGCACATGCGACCACGATCTTGCCGAAGCCATTTCTTTTATCAGCGATTGACGAATGACATTTCGGTTATCTGGAAACTCAACCTCGTTCATACATCACCTATTTTGTCACGTATTCTATCTTCATCAATTCCGCTCAAGGTTGCCCCTATACGAATGAACCGCCAAGCATTCGAGATGTGATCAATATGGGCTTGATCTGCGATTGCCTGTTTCGCAAATATGAACTGCTCACGAGCGGCTTTGATGTAAAAGCGAAGTTCTTTGTTCACGGTAAGTCCCCTCCTAAATTCCCCGACTTCCATCAAAACCCGGTTGAAGGCTGCGCACTCCGAAAGGTCATGGGGCGGCTTCTGCAAATCTTTGAACTGCCGATAAGGTGTTTTCGTGTGTTTCATGGCTCATTTCTCCTTTCCTGCTCCTTAATGTATTCGTTCTCGGCGCAATTATCGCAGAGATAGCGTTCCTTGAGTGAATATGGCGCATCATAATGAACGTCATAAACCTCATCGTTTACCACATGGCATGTTTCGCATTCATGCTGCTTGGGTGTCGTTTGTGTTATTGTTTCTTTCGACATTTTACGGTGTCCTCTATTCGTTTAAGGGCGGCAAGAGCAAATCGTTGATCCTTAGGATCGGCGCATTGATCGCTTTTGATGAACGAGCGCACGATTTCCATGTCACTCGCATAGCCATCTTTAGTCATAATTTCGCGCTGAGTCATTTGTAGTTTGCTCATTGTTTCCTTCCTAATCCAATCGGACATGGATCAGCAACGCACTCCGGACAATAACGGAACGGGGTTGCATGAGGACAATCTTTCGTCACAGATTTCTCTAAGAGGTCTTCAACGCGACGGCGAACAACATCCACCCCGACCTTGAAGTTATGGTTTGATGCACTTTCGTCTGCGTATTTCCAAACGCCCCTAATTTCCCTTAAAACATCCTGTAATGCTTTCTGGCGTTCGGTCGTCGTTTGTGTTGTCATTTCTTGCTCCCAGGGATACAGGTCGGATCGACGGTGTATCTATCTAATGACTTGATAGCTAACTCGCATTCTTGCATTGAATTATAGGGGATAATTTTTACCGTATCGTTGGAAAGACCACTTCCCTGATAAGTGAGAATTAAATAAGCGGCGGCAATCATAACCGAGGCGTTCATCTATCTATTCCTTTCATTTTGTCGTGGCAGGGCCAGCAAATCCAAAACTCTCTCATCACGTCTTTGATCTTAACCTCGTACCGAGACTTCTCTTTTCCGCAAGAATGGGTCGTTACTGTTTTTGACATGCTACCTCCGGAAATGCTTTCTCTATTAATTCATAATCGTCTTCATCGAAGTCTTTCTCCACGCGAATTGTCCTGACATACTCTAAAAACCCGTGTGGGTCTTGATCGCCGTTTTGCACGACAACAGCAGTATCTCTCAGCCAGTTTGTTGGGCAGCTATGCTCTTCAAAGAAATATTGATTGTGAGATTGAAGATCATCGTCTGGGTCGCCGTGACCATAATCAAAATGATTTTGTATAAAGAAAACGTCTCCGTCTTTACCGGGGAACTTAAGAAGTGTTAGAA
>JBAUAJ010000179.1:0-5729 GCA_049675585.1 Thermoplasmata archaeon | reverse complement strand
GAATGTGACGCCTATTATGCCAAGGAAGTTTCAGAGGAGATTAGTAACATTATGTCCAAAGCAAGTCCGTTAAGTGTGCCGGTTGAAAGTAGTAGTGATTGTGCCGAAAGATGGGGGGATTTAAAATGACCAGGTTTGCCATCAACGCAACACTTGAATGTCCGTCAGACTGGACACATGAAAAAGTTCGTCAGCACCTCAGAAAGTGCCTGACTGAAAAAGAAGTAACAGAAACCAGAATAATTCAATGTTTCACAGCCGAGGAGTGCTACAAAAACCAAAATGAGCCAGCCCATTAAAAAACTCCAGTCCATTCACACCATGAAACGTGCCCAGTGCGACCAGCACGGCCTCCAACCCTACTACGCCGCCTGTACCTGTGTAGTCAAATTCGGCCTCCCCCCTGCCCACGTCCTCCGCCCCTCCCAGTCCCGTACAGGAGCCGGTGAGATCCTTTGCCAACGCAAGGACCATGAGATGCACGAAATGATCCTAGTGTGTGCCCATTGCGCCTCATCCAACGGGTGGGACAAGGTGGAATGAAGACATACAAGGTAGATCAATTAGTATGGCTCGGTGAATTTATTTGCAGGGTCACACAAGTCACACCGGATGGCCGGGTAATAAACTTGATGGGTGGTCCAGTACTTAGTGATGGGTCATTCAACCCGAAGCGACTTAGACCGTTGGGCATTGGTGGCAGGATACGAGTATTCCTAGATAAGTCACAGCATTTTAAGCGTGCTCGGGTGCGAAAATTATTTTACAACTACAAGTGCCCAAACTGTAAACACGTATCAGAGTGTATTGTGCCCTGTGAAATTTGTGGTTGTTGTTCTTTTGAAATACGCGGACTAGGTGACCTGTGGTGCAAACTTTACATGAGGCTATGGTTGATGAATAGTAACGGTTACTTATGGCCATGGAAACGATACCTCCCTAAGTTTATTAGAAAACAGCTCAGTGCCCTGGGTAGGTGGCTCTGGTGCAATGAGTGGAAATCTACCTAACTAACTGATTCCATTACCTAATAGCCCATCCGTACTAAGTACTTTTCTAGGTCAAATTCACACTGTGAATGGTAATGAGAATGAGTTAGGATGTATATGGAGGTTCAATCATCATGTTGAATTTGTTCTTGGTTTCGTTGCCCTTTTGTTTCGGGTTCCTGTGGCTGGCGGTCACGGTGAGTGACATGTGGAGGGAGAAGGATATGGAGAGGGATTTAGGGAGGGCGTATGGGAGGCGCGTGATATGCCAGGAGGATGGGGTGGCGTTGATGTATTTGGAGGGGTATGAGATGCCGGTGAGGGGGAGGGGGACAAGATAATATGTGGTCCTGGATTAAACATGGCTTAGCATTAATTTATCGGAATACTGAGTTGGCAGAGAAGGGTGTTTATGTAGTTATCAAGTTCCCACAATACCCGGACAAAAATATGAAGTGTGGACCATATACCCGCTCATTTTCGTTGCTTGCTAAACGATTGGCTGAGGCACAACTGTCTACACAAAGTTTTACTTCGGAGATTAGTTTGGAGGACGAGGAATAATGAACGGGTATGAATATTATTGGTTGGATGGGGAGCTACCTTACCCCTCGTCCCACTGGTCATCCACCCCTGACCCTCATTTCACCTCTCGCCATCGTATAACTAGCCGGGATGCCATCTACGTGATGGAGGAGGTGGTGAGGAAAAGGAGACGGAGGCCGTGGTGGAATATTGCGTGGTGGGTGAGTAAGGGGTGGGCGTTGGTGTTGGGGGTAAGGCATTAATAGTACTAAGTAATTTTTCCCTGCGTCTAAGTGTGGATTCACGGTGTGAATTGGTGAGGGTTGGAGTAGGATGGTGGTGGAGGTAGATTAGTAAATGAGCAATACTTTTGATGTGGACTTGAAGACGGTAACCACGGAGGATCTAGTGGCTACCTGCCGTAATTGCCCTACGTGTGCTGAGGCTATGGATTGTGCTTATGAATTACTTCTTAGAATTGGCACAAATGAATATAGTCGGGCGGTTATGGGGGAAGAGTATTACAGGGAAATGACACATGGTGGTAGATAATGGCACTTACCTGGACCACTCAGCAACTTGCTATTTTCAACCATTGCGAAACATCTCGTAAATCCCTCAACGTCCAGGCACGGGCGGGCACTGGCAAAAGTAGTACAGCCGTGGAGATTGCCCGCCGCATCCCAGGCCGCACCCTCCTCTGTGCATTCAACAAATCCATCGCCGATGAGTTGTCAACCAAAGTATCATCCAACCCGCGTGCAACCGCGCAAACCCTTCATTCGCTTGGGTTTAAGTTGTATCGTGAGATTCGGCAACGGGCGGAGGTGGATAGCAGAAAGGTGCCTACCCTGGCACGGAAACTGTACCCCTATGACAAGAAAGTGGCAGGGGTCGTGGCGGATGCAGTGGGGTTTGCCAAATTACAAGGGTTAGGGTTAACAGGGTGCCCCGCCATGGATGATGAGGAGGCCTGGACGGAGTTGTTCGACGAGTATGAGCTGTGGGACGACATCCCAGGGGCACTCTCGCCAGAGAGGGTGATGAGGGATGCCATCAAGGTGTTCCGTCAGTCCGTGGACATGTGCGAGTCCTTGGTAAACCCCGTGATTGACTTCAACGACATGATTTATGCCCCACTACTCTTGGGGATGTGGAAGCCACAACGGTATGACACGGTGATTCTGGATGAGGCCCAGGACACCAGTGAGACGCGGCGGATATTGGCACAATCAGTCCTCGTGGACGGTGGCAGATTCATCGCGGTGGGTGATAATTTCCAGTGCATTTATGCGTTCGCCGGGGCTACGCACAATGCTATGGATCTCATCAAGGAACAATTTGACTCCGTGGAGCTGCCATTATCCATGACGTTTCGGTGCCCCAAATCCGTGGTGAAGGAGGCCCAAACCCTGGTGCCGGATTACGAAGCGGCGGAAGGGAACCCTGAGGGGGCGGTCACCACGATTAAACATGAGGACTTCTGGCACATGGCGTTCAGCCACACAGACGTCATCCTATGCCGGAATACTCGCCCTTTAATCGGAATAGCCAAACGCCTCCGGTCTGATGGTATCCCGTGCATGGTGGAGGGGGCTAATGGGAAATCCATCATCTCCCTCATGCTCAAGTGGGGGGAGGATATGACGTGGGGGCAATACTGTGTTCGGTTGGAACAGTATGTGAATAAGGAGGTGGCTAAATTGATGGCCAAGGATAAGGAGGAGAAGGCGGAGTATATCCAGGAGAAGGCGGCTATCATCCATGACTTGGCGGATCACCCGACGCCGGATACCCCGTTGCGGTCTGTTGTGGCTCAGGCTGAGAGGATGTTTGGGTTTCAGAATGGGCAACAGGCTGGGGACGTGCTGAAGCTGAGTACGGTACATAGATCAAAGGGCCGGGAGTGGGATAGGGTTATCCTGATTGGCCGGAACCGTTACATGCCGTCTAAGTATGCCAAGACGAAGGAGGACATGCAGAGTGAGAGGAATGTGGAGTACGTGGCGATTACCAGGGCTAAGAGGGAGTTGGTGATGGTGACGGTGCCGATGCCGCCGAGGGAAGGGAAAGAGGAGGTGGAGTGGTGGGAACTCTAACGTTTGGGAATTACATACATGGCTACATTTCGCCTTTCCTTCAACAATCTTCACGCCGCCACCAGTTTTGTACTTGACTACATAGGTATAGTAAGCTACTATTGGGGTATGGAAAACGAACTCACCGACCTGATCGTAAGAAAAGGCAAAGTGGCGGATGGAAGCCATTACCCCGTAGTGGTTTATAAGATCCACACCAGCCTGATCCAGCCAGTTGTTCCCCACATCAAACTCATGGCGCGAACCGAGTGGGCCGTTGTAGATCACGCGTTTCGCGGCGGGTCCGTCATCGCCCTGTGTGAAAACTTGCAAGATGCCCTTGACGTTGTGGTGGGGCGCTGATATGGCTACCTTTTTTTGGCTCAATATCGAGTGGGCGGATGGCACGGAATCGACTTTTACTGAATCGCAACGCTTTACCTCCAAAGCTACTGCGATTGGTCGCGCGTCCCAAAAGCACCACGAAACTGGCTGCCCCGTGCATGTGATCAGCGACGGAACAGTAATAGCCAGTTTCGTGGGCGGAAAGCGGACCACATGAGCCGTTCCACCATAAGCACCTTTCAATTGTTCGCGCTGTTTCCCGACGAGGAGACGGCGCGGCAGTATCTGGAGGGCCGCCTCTGGCCCAACGGCCCCATGTGCCCGGACTGTAAGTCTGGTGAGCGCGTTAGCGCCCTTGGCGTGTGCGCCACACGCAAGCCCGGCTACTATCGCTGCCTCGCGTGCGAGTTTGATTTCACAATCCGCACCAACACCATTTTCGAGCGGTCGAAGGTTCCACTCCACAAGTGGCTTTACAGCATGTATCTGTTGGTCACGGCGCGAAAAGGAATCTCTTCGCTTCAGCTCGGGAAAGAGATCGGTGTGACGCAGAAAACCGCGTGGTTCATCCTCGGACGTTTGCGCGAAGCGGAGAATCACACCATCGAACGCCTCAATTCGTTTGTCGATGCGACGGCTGGAAAGCGGCTTACTTACGAAAGGCTCACGGCATGACGACGGGCCTAGATGTGCGCTGGGTGCCAGTGCCGGAAGTACTCGAAAAGATGGTGGACGCCGTTCTCGCGTATAAGCCGAAACCGAAGTCGAAAGCGGCGAAGAAACGGGGCCGGAAGGCTGCGAAAAAGGCGAAGGGCTAACCTGATGACTCTCAAGCATGAATGTAGTCACCTATATAATTCCCTTAATAAGCATAAGGCTGAGTGTCAGTCAAGTTGGTCAACCGGGGAGGAGTCGCTATGATCTGCCTCCACTGCAATCGTGACATCCTAGCCTACCAGGACCGCACACCACTGGCGTCCGGTGGGTACGTCCACACG
This sequence comes from Thermoplasmata archaeon, assembly GCA_049675585.1. GTDB lineage: Archaea > Thermoplasmatota > Thermoplasmata > Lutacidiplasmatales > UBA184 > Lutacidiplasma. The sequence goes on along the minus strand of JBAUAJ010000179.1, from coordinate 794 downwards.
GAATGCTACCCGGCCTATAGGAAGGAGAGGGACGCTCCTGCCCACTGGACGGACACGGCGGTGGCCATCCTGATTATTGTGGGGGTCGTAATAGTCGTATGGTTATTTGGTGGCAAGTAATTTTTACCATCCCCATTCACACCATGAATTAACACTTGCAATTCCAACCAATATCCATTACGTTGGTTGTGGGCGAGGAAACCCAGGACGGAACATTAAAGGAGATAGCATGGCTGCACAGGTTGGAATTGAGTTGGGTGATGACGGGTACAGAATCAGGTGTGGGACGGACCACAGCGAGATTATGCCGCTGGGGGAGGGGATTGAGTGGAAGGCTCCGAACGGGAAGTTGTACCTAGCCTTTTGTGACACGGAGGGTGGGGCGGAGGAGTCGAGCGAGATTGAGAGTCAGTTTGAGCATTATGTGTATGAGGCGAAACCCATAGCGGATGCTGAAGTGGAGGAAGTGGAGTTTGAGGGGGAGGGGGAGGGGGAGGACGCTGGTGAGGATGGGGATGAGGATGAAGACGAGGACGAACCACCGGCTGAGTAATCCTCTAAGTAGTTGAGTTAATTGAAGTTAGTACTGACCAAACCAAATTTAGTAATCAAGGAGGTCCCTATGGGACGCGTATCAAATGAAATCGAGTTGTTGAAACAGGACGAGGTGGGCATTGAGGAGATTTTGGTGGATGAGTCGCAAAATATGCGGCAATTCCCCCCGTCCAAACAGAAAGTACAGGAGTTGAAGGACGACATCCTGAAGAATGGGCAGCTCCAACCCGTTGTGGTAC
>JBAUAJ010000178.1:0-9343 GCA_049675585.1 Thermoplasmata archaeon | reverse complement strand
CAGCCGGGGGCTGCGCGTACAGCGGGCCCTGCGCGACGGCGCGCTCGTTCGGGCCGGCACGGTCGTGCTCGAGCTGCGGGGCGACGCCCGTCGCATCGTCTCCGCCGAACGCACGCTGCTCAACTTCCTGATGCACGCGAGCGGGGTCGCGACGGCGACCGCCCGGGCGGTGCGGGGGGCCCGGGGCGGACCGGGGCTCGAGGTCTGGGGCACGCGCAAGACGCTTCCCGGCTTGCGCGACCTAGAAAAGGCGGCCGTCGGCCACGGAGGGGGCCGGCCGCATCGGCGCGACCTCGCCGAAGGGCTGCTGATCAAGAACAACCACCTCGCGCTCGTCCCGCTCGAGGAGGCGGTCCGGCGCGCCCGACGCGCCGCCCGACCCGGCGAGGCCGTGGAGGTCGAGGTCCGGTCCGTCGGGGAGGCGGTTCGGGCCGCCCGGGCCGGTGCGCCGGTCCTCCTGCTCGACAACCGGAGCCCGCGCGCGGCGCGGGCGATCGTCCGGGCGCTCGAGCGGGCCGGACTCCGCCGCGGGCGGTGGATCGAGCTCTCGGGTGGGATCACCCCCGACACCATCGGTCGGTATCGCCGAACGGGCGCCGATGCGGCGAGCCTGGGGGCGCTGACCCACTCGGCGATTGCCGTGCCGTTCCATCTCACGGTGCGTCCGGCCGCGTTAAGACGCCGAAGCGACTAGTACGGCGGAGCCGGAGAAAAACCCATGTCGCTGGAGGCGGAGATCCGCCGGACGAAGGACGAGCGCGACGCCGTGCTGCTCGCCCACAACTACCAGCGCCCCGAGGTCCAGGACCTCGCGGACTATGTCGGAGATTCGCTCTATCTCTCGCGCCGGGCGATGGAGTCGGACCGGTCGGTGATCGTCTTCGCCGGAGTCCGTTTCATGGCGGAGACCGCGAAGATACTGAACCCGAGCCGGACGGTCCTTCTCCCCGATCCCAAGGCGGGCTGCGGCCTCGCCGACTCGATCACCGCCGAGCAGTTGCGGGCGTGGAAAGCCGAGCACCCGGGCGCGGTGGTCGTGGCGTACATCAACACGTCGGCCGAGGTGAAGGCGGAGTCGGACTACTGCTGCACGAGTTCGAACGCGATCAAGGTCGTCGAGCAGATCCCGCCCGACCGCGAGATCCTGTTCCTCCCGGACATGTTCCTCGGAGACTACGTCCGGCGCAAGACCGGTCGCAAAATGCACCTGTGGGTCGGCGACTGCCCGGTCCATGCGAAGCTGCGGCCCGAGGAGATCGCCATCGCTCGGGCGGCCCACCCGGGCGCGCCGGTGATCGCGCACCCGGAATGCGGGTGCGCGAGCCAGGTGCTGCCCGAGGTCGACCGCGTCCTGTCGACCGACGGGATGGTCCGGTTCGCCGAGGAGACGCGCGCCCCCCAGGTCGTCGTCGCCACGGAGATCGGCATCCTCCACCGGATGCGTCGGCTGAACCCGACGACCGAGTTCGTTCCGCTCGACGCGGGCGCGATCTGCCCGTACATGAAGGAGATCGGGCTCGAGGACGTGCGCGACTCCCTCGCCCGGCTCCAGTACGCGATCGAGGTCCCGGCGCCGGTGGCGGAGCGAGCTCGTCTCGCGCTCGAGCGGATGGTGGCGGCCTGACGGCCGCCGTTTACAGGAAGCCCGGGAGCACGGGCCCGAACCCGTGCCGCCACATCGCGTAGGCGCCGCCCAGGAGCGCCAGGGCGCCGAGGAAGACGACGCCGATCGCCGCCCACGACGGCTTGCGCGTGAGGTAGAAGTGCGCGCTCAGCGGGTTCAACCGGGAGGAGAGGAACGAGCCGCCCGAGTAGAGGAGGGCGAGCCCGAGGAGCGCCGTGATCAAGATCGAGTACTTCCCGAGATAGACGCCGAACGCGACGACCGCGATCGCCGCGGGGATCGCGGCGTTCGAGCGCGAGGAGTCGACTTCGGCGGCGCGGTTGGGTCGCCCCGCCGCCGAACGAGCGTAGGCACGGGAGGTCGACACGGGCGCTCGTCCGGCCGAAGAGGTAGATGAAACCGCCCGTGGAGTGGCACCGGGGCGGGTCCGCCGGCCGGTTAATGTGCCCGAACGATGTCGGCGGCTCGGTGACCGACCCGAACTCCTCTCCGCGCGACCGGACGCCGACCCCGGGGGCACCCCCGGCCACCCCGACCGTCGTGCTGCCCCTCACGGGAGGTCGTCTCCGCGAACCCCCGCCGTTCCGAGCCCATCCGCTCGCCCCGGCCGGCGCCTGCGTGAACTGCGGTACGTCGATCGGCAGCGCGCGAGCCGCTCCTCGCTGCTGGGAATGCGGCCGAGGATTGTGCGTGGAATGCTACTGGCGGCATGGACTATCGCCGGCCGATCACCGGTGCGCCGGCTGCACCGCGCGCGGAGCCCCCCCGTCCCCGTCGATCTCCGGCGGTCGGATCACGACCCGGTAGCGCGCCCCCGTCGTTTCGCCGTCGGAACACGATCGGAGTACGGTCCCGCGTTCACGATCTCCGCGCGCGAGGCGCCCGCCCGACGCGCGAACCCGACCGAGAGCTCCCGGGTCGCGGTCGGATCGGTCGTTCCCAGGCCGGTCGGAACCTCGAGACGCAGTCCTAGGTCGCGCGCCGACCGGGCGAGCGTCGAATCGAGACGATCGGACCCGGGCCCGACCTCGACGGCGCAGCCGACCGTCCTCGCGACCCCGAGCCACCGCGCGACCGCGACGGAGTCTCTCCCGACGTGGGCGAGGAGCCGGGGCGCCGGCTGAGCAGAAACGGCGGCGGCGGGTGGCGTGGACGGCTCGGGTGGGCGCAGGATCGTGTACTCCGGAGCGATCCGTTCGACCTCGGCGATCGGGGTGTGCGGGAGGATCTCCGCCGCGGCGATCAGGCGGACCGAGCCGTCCCGGACCCGGCGGACCGCCTCGGCGAGCCCGGGCGACGGGCCGGTCAGAGAACCGTCGGGGCGGGGGGTGGCCACCACGATCCCCACGTATTCCAGGCCCAGCGCGGCCGCGGCGACTCGAACCCCCGCCAGGGACGCCTCGGTCGCCTCCGGGGGGAGGTGAACGTGCATCTCTCCCCGCAGGTCGCGCAGCTCGACGAGGCGCGGTAGTTTCCCGGCGCGGGCGGCGTCGATCTCTCCATGGTCTTCTCGCAGTTCGGGCGGGATCCAGGAAAGGCCAAGGAGCCGGTAGACCTCCTCCTCCGTCCGGCCGCCGACCCGCTCCTCGCCACGGAAGACGCCGTACTCGTTGATCTTGAGACCCTGGTCCCGGGCGAGGGACCGGAGCCGCACGTTGTGCTCCTTCGAGCCCGTGAAGTACTGCAGGGCCGCCCCGAACGCTTCCGGTTCGACCACCCGAAGGTCGACCTGCAGGCCGCTCCGCAGCAGGACCGTCTCCTTCGTCCCACCGCGCATTCGGACCTCGGCGATCTCCGGCAGCGCAGAGAACCGGTCGAATACTTTCCCGGGGGCGAGCGACGTCACGAGGATATCGAGATCTCCGACCGTCTCGCGGCCGCGTCGGAAACTGCCCGCGATCTCGACGCGCTCGGTCGGCGCCGTTTCGAGCAGCATCGCGCGGATCGCGTGGGCGATCGGGAACAGTTCCTCGATCGGGCGTCGACCGGGGGCCGGGCCGCTCGCCGCGGCCGCGAGCGCCGACCGGACCTGCTCGATCTTCCGCGGACCGAACCCCTTGAGTCCGGTGAGCCGTCCGCCCTCGATCGCGCGAAGAAGCTCCGCCCGGTCCGTGACGCCGAGCTCGGTCCAGAAACGTCGGGTCGTCTTCGGTCCGATGCCCGGTAGCCGCATCATCTCGACCAGCCCGGCCGGGATCTCCGCCCGCAGCCGGTCGAGGTAGCCGATCCGCCCGGTCGCGAGGTACTCGCGCAGCTTCTCCTCGATCGCCGCGCCCACGCCGGGGACCTCGCGCAGTCCCCCGCGTCCGGCGACCGCCGCGAGCTCCTCGGAGAGCGTCTCGACCGAGCGGGCCGCGCGACGGTACGCCTCCGGCTTGAACCGCTCCCCCTGCAGGTCGAGGAGCTCCGCGATCTCGCGGAGCAGCCCCGCCGCCTCCGTGCTCGAGGGCATCGGCCGGTGGATTCGTCGGCGCCCTTAGGGCTTCCGGGCTACGGCTCGAGACCGGCACCGAGGTCGAGCCACAGCCGGCGGGCGATCGTCTCGAACCCGAGCCGTTCGTAGACGCGTCGTGCCTCCGCGCGGTCCTCGCGCACGTACAGACCGACGCGAGCCCCCGACTCGGCCGCCGCGCCGACGATCGCCGACACCAGTGCTTCCCCCAGTCCCCGTCGACGCGCTGCCGGCTCGACGAACACTCCGGCGATCACCCACTCCCGAGGTAATCGTACGGCGGCCCGGGCGGCCCCGACGAGTCGGCCCGTGAGGAAGGCACCCCACACGCCTTCGGAGGCCGGGTCGAGGCCGGGATATTCGGTGGCCTGGGGGTCGCGCTGGCGGGCGGCCCACGCCCAGAGCTCGGGGGCATCCGCGTCGACGAGCTTTCGGACCGGACCCGAGCGGGCCGCCGACCCGGGAACCGGTCCGGGGGCGCGGAGCGTCATGAGCTCGGGAAATTCCCGCATTTCTCCCCGGGCCGAGCTCACCGCGGCCCTCGCCTCGGGGGGAACGATCGCCACGAGCGGTCGGTTCGGAAGGACCGCGGCGAGCCGCTCCGTTCCGGGCCCAGCGCCATGCCAATGCACGATCGACGCCTGCGGAAGTCCCTGCCAGATGAGCAGGTATCCGATCGTCTGCGCCCCCCGGAGCGCCGAGACCACCCGGATGCGGTCGGGGTAATGGTCGAGGTCCCAGAGCGTGTACGCATGCTCGAGCGGCTCGTGCTGGGCGGCGGCCTCCAGCCACTCCCGGTCGATCGTCGGACGTAGCTCGACCGGAGTCTCCACGCCCGGGGAGCGCCCCGCGCTAGTTACCTCCGCCGGACCGCGGTGGGCCGGACAACGGTAAATCCGCCGGCCCGCTCGTAGGACCGTGCGCACGCACCGGCCGACGGCCGCCTTTCCCGGGCACATCGAAACGCTCTACGCCCGGTTCCCGTTCGACCGGTCGTTCGCGGACGACCCGATCTCCGTGGTGCGGACGCTCGCCACCGACCCCCGGCGCGCGGAGATCGCCGGGATCTTCGCGGCGACGCTCGCGATCGGGAACACCACGGCGATCCGGGGGGCGATCGGCCGCCTCGCCGACGCGGTCGACGGGGACGTGGCCCACCTGGTCGATCCGCGGTGGGCCGCTCGCCGGAACGAACGCTTGGCGCATTTCCGCCACCGCTGGATCCGCGGCGATCAACTGACGTACCTCGCCGATCGGCTGAGCGGGTACTACGCGCGGGAGGAATCCCTCGAAACGACCTTTCTGCGCGGTCTGGCCGCGCACGGCTTCGCGGGGGGCGTCGACCAGCTGGCCCGCACCCTCCGAGGCGACGCGCCCGCGCCGGAGCTTCCGCGCGGGTACGCGGCGCTGTTCCCGAGCCCGCTCGCGCCGGGGCGCAGTCCGGCGAAGCGCCTGACGTTGTTCGTCCGATGGATGGTCCGCTCCCAGTACCCCGACCTGGGCTGCTGGCGCCGCGTGCCGACCGGAGAGCTGCGCATTCCCCTCGACCAGCACGTGCATTGGATCGCCTACCATCTCGGCCTGACCGGACGCCGCACCCGATCCTGGGCGACGGTCGAAGAGGTCAGCGAGGCACTGCGCCGGATCGATCCGGTCGACCCGACGAAGTATGATTTCGTGCTTTGCCATACCGGGATCTCCGGCGACTGCCCGAAGCAGCGGGACATCTCCGTCTGCGGGCCGTGCTCCGTGCGGCCGGATTGCCGGCTCTGGCGCGGGCGGACGGTGGCCGCGTGACCGACCCGCCGGTGCCGCTACCGATCGATCCCGGGCTGCTCGCGCGATTCCGAATGGCGGGCGGGACGATCACCTGGCGAGCGGCCCCGAAAGGACCCAAGCGCCCCGCCGGCCGGGTCGCCCAGATCGCGCACCTGAACGAGGAGGACGCGCGAGTCGAGCAGTGGGGGTCGGACTCGCACGGGGGCGTCGCGGTCGACTCCGGCCCGCTCGGAGCGCTCGTGCTGCTGCTCGAGGCCGATCGACGGGGCCGCCCCCCCACCCTCGGCGCCCAGGAGGCCGGCCGCGATCCGGCATTCCCGTCCGGATCGATCGTCGGGGTGTGGGGGGAGGGAGCGGTGCCGACGGACGCCCGGCCCCACCTCAAGGACCTGGTCGAGCTCGCGCGCTACGCCCTCGCCTAGCGCGGCCCGGCCTCCACGGAATAGTTATATTCTCTAATTATTAGCCAATCGAATAGTTAGGTATCCGTATGGCCTCCCCGATGTCGCTCGAGTCCCGCACGCTTCCCACCGGTGGGATCCCGGAGCTGGTGGAGCTCGTCCACGGCGTGGTGCGCGCTTCGATCGCGCAGCTGCACCCGACGCTCGCCGAGCAGGGGATCACGAAGGGACAGTTCTGGGCTTTGCACGTGATCTCGAGCCTCGAAACGTCTTCCGCCGGCACCGTCGCCCGGTACCTCGGCGTTTCCCCCCCGACCGCCTGCGCCAATCTCGACCAGCTCGAGGCGGCCGGCCTCGTGCGGCGCACCCGCTCCGACCGCGACCGCCGCGCGGTCCAGCTCCAGCTCACCCCCGCGGGCCGGAAGGTCGAGGCCCGGGTCTGGAGCCGGATCGGCCGACTGATGTCCACCGCGGCCCGGGGCGTCCCCTCGGGAGAGGTCGCGACGGCGGTCCGGGTCTTTCGCGAGCTGAACCGGCGCCTGGAGCATCCCACGTCCGTCGCTCGGGAGGCGGCATGAGCGCCCCGGCGGCCGCGTCGACCGCGCCGGCGCTCGATGCACGGTATGCGACCACCGTCCTCGCGATCCTTGCGGGGATGGCCCTGATGGTCACGTACGTCGAGACGATGGTGCTGCCCGCGTTCAGCAACTTCGAGAGCTTCTTCCAGGTCTCGAGCGCGAGCACCATCGCATGGATCCTCTCCGCCTATCTTCTGGTCGGTGTGGTCGTCACCCCGATCTTCGGGAAGCTCGGCGACATCTACGGCAAGAAGCGGATGCTGCTCATCGCGATGGGGGTCTACGCCATCGCCGTCAGCGTCGCCGGCTTCACGCCGAACATCGGAGCGTTGTTCGGCCTCTCCCGCCCGAACCAGATCTTCGTCCTGATCGGCGTCCGGGCCGTCCAGGGGGTCGGCATGGCGATGTTCCCGCTCGGGTTCGCGATGCTGCCCGAGGTGTTCCCGCACGCGCGGGTCGGCCAGGCCCAGGGGATCCTCTCCGGGATGTTCGCCGCCGGCGCCGCGATGGGGCTGGTCGGCGGCGGGTGGATCGCGGAGACGTTCGGCTGGCAGCTCACCTACCACACGGTCATCCCGGTCGCGATCCTCGTATTCGTCCTCGCCGCCGTCTTCGTGCGGGAGTCGAAGATCCGCCAGGACCGCAAGCTCGACATCCCCGGCGTGACGAGCCTGGGCGTCGGCCTGACGTTCCTGATGCTCGGCATCACCGAGGGCGCCTACTGGGGCTGGACGAACCTATCGGCGGTCCGGGCCGGCGGGCTCCCCTGGGGGGTCCCCGAGTTCTTCGTCCTCGCCGCGGCCGCGTTCGCCTTCTTCCTCTACTGGGAGCCGCGGGCGCCGAGCCCGGTCGTCTCGTTCGCGGCGCTCCGCCAGCGGAACATCGCGGTGTCGAACATCAACGGCGTGTTCGTCGGCATGGCGATGTTCCTCCTGTTCACCGTGCTGATCATCCTCGGCGAGTACCCGGCCCCCGGGTTCCATCTCACGGAGCTCAACGCGGGGTTGATCCTCGTGCCCGCCGTGATCGGGATGATGGCGACCGGTCCGTTCCTCGGACGGGCGATCGGCCGGTTCGGCCCGAAGCCGGTGATGGTGCTTGGCTTCCTGCTGATCGTCGGCGGCTCGCTCGGGCTCGTGGCGCTCAACCGGACGATCTACGAGGTCGCGGTGTTCGCCGTGCCGATCATGGCCGGGAACGTCGCGGTGCTGATCTCGATGTCGAACGTGATCGTGCTGTCGGTCGACCCGAAGACGGTCGGCGTCCAGACCGGGATGAACCAGACGTTCCGTAACCTCGGTTCGGCGATCGGTCCGGTGCTCGTCACGTCGATCCTCGCGAGCTACGCCTTCGCGATCGGGCCGCCGGGCCACACGTTCCAGGACTACCATGCGGTCGGCTACCAGTTCGTCTTCGGGCTGACGGCTGCCATCGGAGCGATCGGCGCGCTGATCTCGCTCGGGCTGCGGAACTACCGATTCCTCGCGGACGGCACCCGCGCGGGCCAGGCGAGCGCCGGGAGCACCCCGGACGTGGCGCGCGCGGTCCCCACGCCCGCCCCGACGACCTCCGGCCGGTCCTCGTAACCGGCCCGGGCGCCTACGAGCAGCCGCTCGTGGAGCCGCAGACCGTGCACGCGTAGCACGTGCCGGAGCGCACCATGATCCCGCCGCACTGGGCGCACGCCGGTGCGTCCTCCATCACCCCGCCCGTGGGGTCGGGGGAGAACGTGTCGAGCGGGCGCGTCTCGAACTTCACCGTCTGGCTCTGGCCCGCGCCCCCTTTCGCCGGGGACTGGGCGTTGTGCCCGTTGCCGTTCCCCTCGACCGGCCCCTCGAGGCCGATCGCCCGACGCTCGTCCTCGGTCAGGAACTCGAGGGCGAGCCAGCGCGCGACGTAATCCGGGATCGATTTTGCGAAGCGGATCCGCGGGTTGTTGGTCGCCCCGGCGGGTTCGAACCGCAGGTGCGCGAGCTTGCGCACGAGGTCCTTGAGCGGCACTCCGTGCTGGAGCGCCATCGACATCGAGATCCCGAGCGAGTCCATCAGGCCGTTGACGGTCGACCCTTCCTTCGTCACCCGGAAGAAGATCTCGCCCGGTCGGCCGTCCGGATAGAGCCCGACGGTGACGTAGCCGTCGTGGCCGCCGACCGAGAAGTGGTGCGTCAGCGCCTTCCGCTCGTCCGGCAGGCGCTCGCGCGCCGGGCCGCGGGGCCCGACGGCGGTGGCGGCCCGCCCCTTGCCCGTCTCGAACGGCTGGGACGCCTTGCATCCGTCGCGGTAGAGGGCGACCGATTTCACGCCGAGACGCCACGCCTCCGAGTAGATCTTCTCGATCTCCTCGACGGTCGCCTCGTTCGGCAGGTTGATCGTCTTCGACGCGCCGCCCGAGAGGAACGGCTGGACCGCGCCGAGCATCTTGAGATGCCCCATCGGCGCGATCGTGCGCGAGCCGCCGGGAGCGGCCAGGGCGCAGTCGAAGACGCCGAGGTGCTCGGGTGACAGGCCC
>JBAUAJ010000177.1:0-19033 GCA_049675585.1 Thermoplasmata archaeon | reverse complement strand
GCTCTTGTGGGCGTCGAGTCCGACATACCATACGTTCTGCATAGGGCGCCTCGGGAAGGTTGAGACGAGGCGCCGTTCATACACCCGCCGTGACATCGGGCGGGAGAGGACATCCCATCAAGCGCTAGGGGGCGGGGGCGACGCCACTTCTGACGGGAAACGGTGGCTCCTAGGAGCCACTCGGAGCCAGCCCTAGCTCGAGTATGCGGATTGGTCGTTCTGAGTTCGGAACTCACTAGGAACCGCCGGCTCGTTCACATTCGAGCCCGCAAGGCTTCCCATCAGTCTCGGAGCGGGCTAGGAAACCCTGCTCTCCGCAAACGGTCCGGCACCTCTCCTAGATGGTAGGGTTCTGCAAGGTGCCTGAATTGTGAGCACTCACCGGCAGGAGTCCCTAGTCCACTCTCCTGAGTCTAATGGCCGCAGGGGGCCGCTTCAGGGCACGGAGAAGGAGTGGGTGAAAGTGAGGCATGGGTTCGACACGGAGAAGGGCACATGCGCGCTCGTCGAGAGCTTCCGAGCGCACTACAACCTCGTGCGGGGCCGCTAAACGCTCAGCAGAAGTCCCGCCGAAACGGTTGGAACCAAAAAGTTCGCCGGGATCTGCTGGCACGCACTCTTGAAGCTGGCGGAGCTGATGTCGAAAGCTGGCCAAACCGAGATCGGGGCACTCGCAAACTAAGGAGGTTCAATCGTGCCGAATCTATCGAAGCCGTCCGGACAGTCGCGGTATCCGCGAGAGTACCTTCTTGCAGAGCTTCGTCGTGTAGCTAAGGAGTTGGGAAAGATCCCGACGATGGTTGACTTCCGGAAGCGGAGTAAGGTCTCGCCTGGGACCTTGGAAAAGAGGTTCAGGGGTTGGAATGCTGCGCTGTCGTCAGCCGGGTTTGACCCATCCAAAACCCGCCTCACCTACGATGATATCGAGTTGATCGAGGAGCTTCGTCGAGTGGCGAACCTCCTTGGCGAGACCCCCTACTCTACGAGATTCAACGAACTCTCGCGTCTCTCAGCGACGACCATTGCCAACCGGTTAGGGCAGGGGTCTTGGGAGGCGGCTTGCCGTACAGCGGGCCTTCCCCCTCCCAAGCGGCCACCGCATCATGTGAAGGGTGGTTGGAACAAGGGCCTGAGGAAGATTGCGATTCCCGCCGACGAACTGCGGTATCTCTATGAGACCGAGGGGCTGAGCGCGGCCGCAATAGGAGTTCGTCTTGGGGTGAAAGGGGCCACCGTGGGGAGGATGCTCCGAGAATACGGAATCGTCGTCCGCCGGCTCTCCTACTCCATGCCAAAGGAGACGGCCATCGAGTCGTTGATGTACCTCGAGTTGGAGCGGAGGGGCGTCACATTCGTAAAGCAGCAGGTCGTTGACGGGCTCTGGGTCGTCGACGCCCTGGTCCCCGGGCCGAGAATCGTAATCGAGTGTGATGGGGAGTATTGGCACGGCAGACCGGACATGCAGGTCAGAGATGCGAGGAAGGATGGATACCTGAAATCGCGTGGCTATACCGTGCTTCGGTTTCCCGAGGCGGCGATCCGGGCCGACGTTGGACAATGCGTCGACCAAGTTGTGAGCACCCTTGTTGGATACTACAACCGTCAGAAGCCGGGACCCAAGGAAGAGTCCGCGACGAAACGCGCCTCACCAGCCGAAAGTGAGCAAGGTGAAAACCCATGAGTTTGGCACCCAATGTGAACCGAACGGACCCCATGGTTGCCCAACCGACGCCCTGCGGGCGCGACCGAACTCTCCCCCGCGCTTGAGTCAACTCCCTGACGACAGGGGCCGTCAGGGTGTGCTCGATGGGCTGACTTAGAACTCGTGACGATTAGCGAGACGCCTTACGGCCGCTGCCAGGCATCTGGGCAACTGTGCCGTGGGCAGAGTGGCAATCCTCCTTAGGAACGTTCAAGTCTGGAACCTCGATCTGTCCACAGGTCCTGAACGATGCGAGCTCGTCAAAATATCCGAGAAGGGGGGGGTGGGTAGTCCTGGTCACGTTCCTTCACACGGCCGATTGGCAGCTTGGCATGACTCGGGCATTTCTCTCAGAGGAAGCTCAGGGTCGCTTCACCCAGGCGCGAATCGACGCAATCCGTACGATGGCCGAACTCGCGCTGGCGGGAGGGGCGAGCTTCGGAGTGGTAGCTGGGGACGTATTCGAGTCGAACCTGCTATCTCCTCAGGTTATCGCTCGAAGCCTGGAGGCGATGCGAGCATCGCGGATCACTTGGTATCTCCTGCCGGGTAATCACGACCCCCTTGACGCATCGAGCATCTACCGGCAGAAAGACTTCATCGAGCACAAGCCCGAGAACGTGAACGTCATCGCGGATAGTGTCCCGATCGCTGTCGACGATGGGACCGACCTCGTGGGCGCGCCCTGGCCCAATAAGAGGCCCCTCCGTGACTTAGTGGAGGCTGCGGTGAAGGAGGTTACACCCACACGCGAGAGGATTCGCGTGGTCATAGGCCACGGGGCAGTCGACGTGCTAGCTCCAGACAAGAAGAACCCTTCCAACATCTCTCTGGCTGACTCGGAGAGAGCCCTCGAGGAGGGCCGCCTCCAATACCTGGCCCTGGGTGACCGCCACAGCTCGACCGATGTCGGGGGAGGCGGAAGGATCCGCTACTCCGGGGCTCCAGAGCCTACCGACTACGATGAAGACCGGCCGGGATTCGCTCTTCTCGTCGAGTTGACGGCTAGCAACTGCGAGGTACGAGAGCTGCCCGTGGCAAAGTGGCATTTCGCGCGGGAGACCTTCGACCTCTCGGGAGACGCTGATCTCCCCCGGCTGCGTGCTTGGTTCGATGCTCTTCCTTCCAAAGAGAACTCCATCGTCAAAATGGGCCTGAAAGGGACTCTAAGTCTGCAGGGGCACGCCGAGCTGTCTCGGCTTCTCGAAGAGGCGCGACACCTCTTGGGGGCACTCGAAATCTGGGAAAGGGAATCCCAACTCGTCGTGCGCCCGACTGCCGCGGACTTGGATTCCCTCGGACTCTCAGGGTACGCTCGCGAGGTTCTTGACGGCCTGCGGGAGCAGGTCGACACGAGCTCTGCCGAGGAGACTCGATCGCGAACGGCAGGCGACGCGATGGCACTCCTCTACCGTCTTGCCCGAGCTAGGCCGACGGACCAAGCTTAGGAGTTACCGTGAGGATTCTCGATCTCCAGCTGAAAGATTTCAAGGGGGTAGTGAACGCTCGTGTTCAACCCCGGCCTTCGGGGATTACCGTCATCGTGGGGCCCAATGAGGTCGGAAAATCGAGCCTCCTTGAGGGGTTCGATCTGCTTCTGAACGAGCTCGACTCAAGCGTGAAGCGCGAAGTGAGGGAAGCGAAACCGGTAGATCGTGACGAAGGCCCGAGCGTTGAAGCGGAAATTGAAGCCGGGGACTATCGCTTCCGGGTCAGTAAACGGTGGTTGCGCCGTCCTGAGACGGAGTTGCATGTAAGTCAGCCTCGAGCGGAAGTTAAGACGGGAAGGGAGGCTCACGAACGACTGCGCGAGATCCTCGAATCCGCAGTTGACATTGAGCTGCTCGGAGCTGTCCGCTACTTGCAGGGATCCAGCGTCGGCCCACCTCCGCTCCCGACTCGGGGCCTCCTTACGGAGGCGTTGGACAAGGCGACGGGCGGGGCATCCGACACCGAAGAGAGCGCAAGCCTCTTCGATGCAGCCCAAGAGGAGTACAGGACATACTTCACTGCCGGCGGCAAGGAGGTCCGTGCGACGCAGGATGTGCGGACACAGCTCACGGCGCTCCAGGCAGGCGTTGCGGAGCTCGAGACCGAAGCAGCGAAGGCCGGAGAAGAAGCGGAGAGGTACGAACGACTTTCGGGGGAACTTCTTGCCCTCCGGCGCCGCCTCCTCGCTCTCGAGGAGGACCAGAAGACGTGGGGAGACCGGCTCCAGGAGGTGAAACGGCTCGAGGATAGGACGAAGGTTGCGTCGGCTGAGTTCGAGGCGGCGCGAGAGCGCCATTCGCTGGCGATGGTGGCGGTCAAAGCGAGGGCAGAGCTGGCTCACGAACTCGAAGGACTCTACCGCGAAGTGGATGGCCTGAAGGAAGCATACGAGACGGAACTGCCTGAACTCGACCGCGCCAAGCAACGCTCTCTAAGCGCCGAGGAAGATTCGAGGGAAGCGGAAGTACGGGTGGAAGATGCCGAGAAGGTCGCCAGCTTGACGAAGAACGACCACGAACTGCTCCGACTTCAATTCGACTCCCAGCTTCTGTCTGAACGCGAAGGCAGAGCCGAGCGTGCATTGAAGGACTCTCGCGAGGCCGTCCAGGCACTTGCGGCCGGTGGGGTCACTGACGAAGGACTGGAGCATCTTCGCGAATTGCAAACTGGTCTTACAGTCTCGCAACAGAAGCTGCAGGTCGCGAGTCCGACTCTTTCTATCACCGCTCTGACAGATGTCCGCCCAGTCGTTGACGGGGAGACCATTTCCCTCAAGAAAGGAGCTGCGCACCGGGCAGCCGTACCGAACCTGGTCGTGGTGGAGATTCCCGCCCGGGTCCGCATCGAGATCAAGCCGGGAATGAGCCTGAGCAAACTACAGGACAGCCAACGTGACGCGCGATCCGCCTGGGAGGCGGCCTTGGCGAAAGCCGAGGTTCGCGACCTTGTACAGGCAGTTGAGTCGAACCGGTCCCGAAACGAGGCAACGGCGCGGAAGAAGGAGGCGGAGAAAGCCCTGCGGCTAGCGCTTCGAACCGACGACCCTGAACCGTTCGCGACCGTGGAGGAGCTGCGCGCAAAGGTTTCCGAGCTAAGACTGCGGATCGGGAAACTCGAGCGGGAGCGCCCTTCGAACCTCCCCCTTCCCGGGAAGCGAGAGATTGCAGAGCGTCTTGCGAGAGAGGCCCAGCAAGCATTCGCGGCCGCCCAGACTGGTCTAAAGGCGTCCAGGGAAACTGCCAGGCGGGCCCGCGACGACTGGGGTAGGCGTCAGGTGAAAGAGGCCGAACTACGCTCGCGGCGGGACCAAGCCGTGGAGATGGCGGCTAGTCGCCAGAAGGTCCTCAAGGGGGAGCAAGACCAAACCTCCGACGAGGAGTTGACCAGGATGGCCGAGAAGGCGCGGGTGGAGGCCGAGCAGCGACAGGAGACCGCCGAGTCGGTGCTGAGCGATCTTGCAAAGGCCGACGCAGGTGGGGTCCAGGCCCGCGCTCAAAGTGTCGATGCCGCGGTACTCAAGGCGAGGAACGAAGCAGGAGCCATCCAGACATCGCTGACGGAGACTGCGACGCGTTTGGAGATTGCAGCAGGCAAGGGAATCTACGATTTGCTGGGGACGGCTCAGAGGGAACTTGCGTGGAGAACCGGACAGCTAGCGTCTGTTGAGCGTCGGGCCAGCGCGGCCAAGCTGCTCTTCGACGCGCTTTCGCTCCGCCGGGCAGAGGCGCAGCGCGCGTACGTGGGGCCCTTGCAGGACCAAATCGAACAGTTAGGACGACTGCTCCACGGTCCGACGTTCAAGGTCGCCCTCGCCGAGGACCTCTCGATTGAGAGCCGCGAGCTTGATGGAACTCCGATACCCTTCAACCTCCTTAGCACAGGGGCTTCGGAGCAGATCGGGATCATTGTGAGACTCGCTGTGGCGATGCTTGTTGGTAAGAACGGCCAAGGAGTTCCGGTCATTATCGACGACGCACTCGGATTCTCCGACCCAGAGCGCCTAAAGGCAATGGGGGCAGTCCTCGACCAAGCGGGGAAGGAATGTCAAATCCTGATCTTGACCTGTTATCCCGAGCGGTACGGAGCGGTGGGATCGGCCGAGGTAATCAGATTCGGCGCATAGGGCAGGTGGGTCCTGCCCCGTGCTCCCTCGAAGTTAGACTGTTGGCGACCTGAGATTTCAATCGCCGACACTGGAGGGAACTTGGATCGGCGGCGACGCTAGCCGAATCGCTTCTCGGAGATAGACTGCCTTCGCTCCGCAGCGTGCTTCGAGAGCTTTCTCCACTCGGCGAATTCACGGCGTACGTACGCAACCGTCGAATACGGCCGCCCGAACTCTGCGAGTTGAGCAGCTACCTGTTCAGGGGGATATCCCATGTCGAAACCTTCTTGGATCGTTCGCTCGATTCGGACCAGCGGGAGCTTCATGACGCTGGCGAGTCAGGTCCGGATGTTATTAACCAGCGGCTACGCGATCTGGACTGAGGACAGGTCGCGTGCGAAGTCACGGATAGTCTCGGGTTTAGCCCGAGGAGCCTGGATGCACTGCAAATGGGCTGACTGACCATTGGCCCGATGCCCGTTCAGTGGTTGAGCTCGAGCCGTTTCGAGCCCAACTCCTTCAGCGGGCTTCGGCCGAGAGTCACGTGAGCGATGAACCAGAAATCCCCGTCCGGTAGGGATCCTACGCCAGTGCTTCTACTGGAAGAAAGTTCATTGTTACGCCCTCAGAACGCCCCGCGTCCCGCAGTCCCCGATCAGTTGTAAGCACCTCGGCGTTGTGACGCCTTGCGATGGCTAGGATGAAGCCGTCAACGTAGCTGATACTTCGAGCCTCATGTTTCAAGCGCAAGGCAGCGGCACTATACGCCAAGTCGTCGTCGAGATTGTCCATCTTGATCGCCGGTAGCTGCTTCAACTCAAGGATGCGGGCCTCGGCCCGCCTCCGATTCGTTCTTTGAGTCAAATGATAGACGATCTCCGCAACCAGCGGTTCGAAGAGGAGAAGCGTTCGCCGATTTCTCCTCACCTCGTCCCAACGGGATTGCCACTTTTCAGGCGTACGGTCGACCGCCGTTACATGAACCATTGAGTCGAAGAGGCAGTACGAAGGCACTACTTCTCCTTCTGAGGGATGATCCGCTTCAGGGTAACCTTTCCGTGCTCGTTGCAAGCGACTAGAATGCCGTTCCTATCTCGGTTGATGATAAGACATTCATTAGGGCCGAGCTTCTCGTAAATTGGCTCAGTCCGCCCCTTCGGAGTCGTTGCCATGGGAGTGACCTTATCTTCGACATCGCCGGCTCTGAACTTTACGCTTGCGTGAGACCGGCAGCACCTGGTGGCTATCCCAAGGTCTAGACGAACTGGGATCGGTTCGATGCCGAGCCGTCAACCCGATTCCCGCCGCGGAACCAGAACGAGCCAGTTCTCGGACGACGAAGCGGAGAGAGAGGGGCTGGTCGCCCGGTCTGTCGATACGTACGCAGAAGGCTGTTGACGAACCCAACTCTTCGCGTCCAACACCGGGGCCCATTTCTGACGAGGGACGCCATTCGCCGAGGTGCGCGGAGTGCTGACTTGGAAGCCGGATTGCTCGGCGATGGCCCCTTCGGCGTCGGGGTCCTCTGCCGGAGCTACCTTCGACCCATGCGAGGTTCAAGGAAAGCTTGGCCCGACCTCCCCCACCTTTGCTACGCCAGAGCGGGCAGTACCTTGTGGCTCTTGGCTATCGCTCGCCGAAACTCCGTGCTTTCAGCGAAGTCCTTGAACGTCGCTTCCGCAACTAAGATGTCCCGCACGTCCGGCGTCAGACCCTCGGTTCGACGACGACCCAACTCGGCCTTCACGAAGCGGCGCAATGCGAGGATCATGGTTTCCATAACCTCATCGAACCGGTCGAGAAACTCGCTGTCTTCAGATGCCTCCGCGAAGATTCGGTTCAACGTTACGATTCGACTGAGTACAGGGGGCGACCGCGACGGCTTTACAGAATAACGGTCCATGAGGATCTTCCCAGCTCCCGCGAGTACCGTATGATTGCCGTGGGTCAGAACCTGATATTTCTCTCCCTTCGGGAGGCCGTGACCATGGAAACCCACTTTGAGCTCATTGTGCAGGTAGTCCCGAACTAGGCTCGGGAGCAGCATCTCCTCGGCGCTCACTCCGTCGTGGAAGACTCGGTCATAGTAACCCCCAGGCAGGTCCTCGCGTCTCTCGTTCTTCTTGACGAAGATCATCTTCTTCTCCATCTTCGCCGACGATGGTCTCTGGTGCCAAAAGGCCAAGGAGCACTGGGCAAGATCGACGTTGTCGATCAAGCCATTCGGAAACTCCCGAATCACGTGAGGTCTCCCGAGCTGTTCAATGACGTTCTGGTACTCGACCCGTTTCCGCTGGTAGAAGTAGCCCTTGGCCTGGAAGTCTCGTTGCAACACCTTTTGGACCAAGTCCCCCGATCGCAGATCGCGCTCGGTTACGTGGGTTTGTCTATTGGTCGCCCTACGAATTTTGTCCATCAGGTCCGATTCGACCTTGCGGACGATCTTCGCGGGTATCGAGACCCCGCCGAGGTTGCTGGAATTGGTGGAAATCGTGTGGGCGGTCTGACAGCCGTTGACAATCTGGGCGCCTTTCAATGAGACCGAGCCATCCTTCAGCTTGTAATCGTCGCAAAGGATCGTGAGTCCATTGTTGAAGTGCCAGAACGCCGGCCGCGCATCGGGATCCTTCAATGTATCGGCGATCTCGCGGTTCACCTCCGCAGTGAGCAAAGGTAGCCTTGCGTTGCTCTCGAAGATCCGGAGAGGGTCGTGCTTAACCGCCTCCGCGAGGGAGGTTGCTGTGATGCTTGCGAAGAGCGCGTCCTTTCCGTGGGGGAAGGATTCACCGTCCTCAAGCTCCAGCTCAACGTCCGGGTATGGGAGGTTCTGAACCTCCGCGCAGTATCGCGCGAGAAGCGCTCCGGAGTCCAGTATCTCGAGCCTGTGATTCGGATGCATCGCCAAGTCAACGCGATTGAAGCGATCGGCCTCTCGCACAAGTCCATCGTCGGGTCGGCCCGCAACGATGGCCCAGAGGGTGACGTCGTGGCCAGCCTTGCGAGCTTCCTGGTACTCCTTCGCCGCCTCGAACAGAGGGCTACGTCGATTGGATGCGACCTTCGGGTCGTTCAAGGCGGATAGCGCTCGCCGAAGCTTTTGGAGGATCGAACGCGAAAACCTCCGATTGAGATTCAGATTCTCCGCGGCCTCAGCCTGACCTATGAAGACCTGTCTCTTTCCCGTGAGCGCCCAGAAGAGATCTACCCCGGACTCCCCGGGACCTTGCATGGCGCACGCCCTTTTCAGATCAGCACCGTCGAGCCCGATGAACCGACGCGCCACCCAGTAGCCTAGTGCGTCAGACCACGCCTTTACGCCGAAAGACGACTTATCGCGCTCGAGGTCGGTTCGGAGGAGGTTCTCGAACTTGTCGAGGGGAATCAGCTCCATTTAGTGGTTGGAGGCAGGAGTTCCCGGAATATGAACTCATATCGAGGTATCCGGCCCGATGTATCTCGGGGTTGAGCCGTTTCGAACCTGACCGGCCTCAGTCTAAAGATCACTTGTGCGGTAGGCTGCCAATCCAGTGATCGACCTTACCCTTCCAGCGAGTCCCCCGGAGCTAACTCGTAGCGCCTCCCAACAGGCGCGGGAATCGACGGAGCGGTGGGTCAACGATAATCTATACTGCGTCAATTGCGGGCGCAGGGACCTCGAGCGCCTCCAAGCAGGAACCCCATTCCGGGACTTTGAGTGTGGTCACTGCGACGAACCGTTCGAGTTGAAGAGTACCGCGGGCCAACTGAAGGGCTCCATACCCGCCGGAGGCTACGACCGTTCAGTGAAAGCGTTTCAGGAGGGGCGGGTGCCGAGCTTCCTTCTGCTTTCCTACTCACCCGCAGACCGCCGAGTGACCGACTTGCTTGCCGTCAATCGGGCTTTGATCTCGCAGATGGCCCTTCGACGACGGGAGCGACCGCTCGGTCGGCCCGGCCGTGAGAACTACTACCTGAGTTCCCTTGACTTCTCGCGGGTCCCGGTGTGCGCCCGAGTGCCTATCGTCCGCCATGGGTTCGAGCGTCCGGCCCGGTTCGTCCGGCAATCCTGGGATCGGTTCGCCTTCGTTCGGAAGCCCGCGGAACCGGAGGATCGGGACTGGATCCGAGACATCCTAAGTTGCATCGCACGGCTGCCTGGCCGTGAGTTCACGTTAGGAGAACTGTACGATTTCGAGCCTGAATTGGCGGCGCTGTACCCAAACAACCGACACATTCGGGATAAGGTCCGGCAGAAGCTCCAAGTCCTCTGCCGAAAGGGTGTCCTACGACGCGTCGTGAGCGGAGTGTATGAGTCCGTCTTGTGACAAGCCGGGACGAATCCCAGCCATTCGTTCACGCCCCCACGGCTCTTGTCGTCTCAGTCCGTCAGGAAACCGGGGTCGGGGTTCGGTCACTGACCGAAATCGGTCCCGGAGCGCCCCAATTCGCGGCGCAGCCGCCGTCGCGCCCCTGAGCACCCGGTTCCCTCCGGAATTGGATGAAATGGGGGGGGCGGAGCCGCACCCGCAGCATCGACCGGGCAGGCGTGGGCAAGTATGTGATCGAGCCGCGTATGATCTCCATCTGACGCGTCTCGAGGCGAGGTTCAGATGAGCGCCCACGCTAGGAGAGCGATCTCGGCTAGTTTGGACTGGCGATCCCTGATCGATACAAGATCCCATTTCCGGTATGCCGCGACCTCCTTCGTGATCTCAAGGGCCGACGAGGCATAGACCGGCTGTTTCTTGCTGAATCCTGAGTTCTTCTGGGCGCGATTCCGCGTGAGATGAAGTAGGGTGAGGTTCCCCAGCCTTTGCCTATCCGGTTCAAGAACGTAGTCGGGGGCGCCCGGTGAGGGCCAGTCCTTCCCGTCCGTCTCCGGATAGATGTGCTCCATGTCAAGTATTTTCAGGAGTGGGATGGCTCCTCCCTTCCGCTCGGATTGAATCTGCCTCTCGAGTTTCTCCAGGATCATCCTTACCCGCGATGTGGGGAGATCGGAAAGGTCGTTCAGGCGATCTCGGAACTCGACGTCACCAGGCGTTGCTCCGCGTACTGTTTCGAGGGCGTGCTTCAACGCCGCTTCGCGAGCAGTAGCGATTGCGCCTTGGTTGCCCGCTTTCCACATTGCCGAGGCCGCATCTGCGAACAGTCGGTCGAGCGAGTTCGGATTCTTCCCGCCCACCGCGACGCTTCGAATAAAGAGAACTTCAGCGACGTGTGCGATCTTCTGGTACTCGGGCTCCCCCATGCCCAGTGACTGGGCTGCCAGAACCAGTGGAATCCATTGAGTCGCGCCCAGGCGCCGAAGCGTGTCGAGAGAATCGTTCAGAGCAACTGAGGTCCAAGCGCCACCGTCGTCGGTTGTTATTCGCGCGTAAAGGTCGGCACCGTCGCTTACATCGGAGAGGAGCTGACTCGGTGAGGTCGTTGCGGTTGGGGTTCCCGAACAGAGATCCCTGATCCGATCGTATAGATCGTTCTTAGTCGTCCTTCCGTAGCGAGACATGTAGAAGTGCCGAATGTAGGCGGTTAGGCGTTCTGAGCCGATCGTTCGGGACATAGCGTCCCATTTCTGCTTCATTTCGGCCCGCAGCTTTGGCGTGGCGCCGACCCGTGAAAGTAGGAAATTCTTGATGAGGTCGGCTGCGGAAAGCTCGAGCCCGCGGTCGTTAAGGACCTCGAATAGGCGGAATGCTTCATCCTCCGAGATGGTCTCGAATTTAACCATCCGTATCTTGTGAAGCAGCGCCGTCAGAAGCTCCTTAATGGCCTCGACTTCGCCCCCGTAAGTCTTGGCCCCCTCAACTGCGAAGCCCTCCACAAGTTGTTGAAAGCCCGTGACAGCGTCGACCACTCTCGGGCTCCAGTCTGACCGTCGCTTGGTTACTGGGACGCCCTTCCAGAACGCAGCTGTCTTCTTGGCCGGATCGCCGGGCGCTAGAAGCGCGAACTCTCGGAAGGTCCTGTCGTCGGTGTCTCCCAAGATGATTGCCGGGGTACGTGTGGGAGCCAATGCCCCCCCAACAATCGCAAGGTCGATCTCCGCTGCGAGTCCCGGGTCGGTCCCGCCAGGTCCGACTCGAAGTCTATCCCTGCAGGCGGCTAGAACCATCACGAGAGTGGCGAGCCGTTGCTGTCCGTCCCATATGATGGCCTTGCCCGGTTGGCTTGTCTCTAGGACTATCGTCCCGAGAAACAGCTCCTTCTGAGTTCCAGAAACCACCGGAAGGAGATCAGTCCAGAGCTCCCTCACCTCCTCCGAGCCCCACGAAAACGGTCGCTGGAAGTCCGGCACGTAAAACCTCCGGTCCGAATGCAAGAGCGTATACGGTGTAACCTCCGCCGTCGGCATGATCTCTCGGTGACTCGTCCCATGAGACCAGAGACCTTCAAGCTATTCTTGGATAGAGCGGTTGACAGTCCGGCCCTAGAGGGTCATGGGGCCAAAGAGTTGAAGGCTCGCCAGGGAGTTGCCGGAACAACCCGTGCCGTCTTTGAAGGATCTCGCCGGAGTCGATCGAGGGTGCTTCAGTCCTTACATGGCCGGTACGGCAGCCTGGTTGCTCGCAAAGGGAAGTAGTCCTACGGCAACAGAACTAGGTCGGCTGACTTCAGTCCACTTTGTGGCCCATCTCGTTTCCGACTACGCCGAGCGATTCGGCTCATTCAAGCCCCCATCCCGGAAGAAGCAACCCGGCGGAGCCACGGAACGAGATGCGCTCTTGGAGCAGGCATTCCTCGAGGCCAAGTCCGCGTTGAGGCGAGTGGTAATCGGAACATCCCCCGTCGGTACGTTCGACGACGATTCAGATTTCGATTCCGACCCCACCTATGCAAAGGGATCGTCGGAGCTCGACGGCATCGAGCTGGAAATCACTGCGCTCGACGAGTTTGACCTCTCCCGCTGCCCACAATGCGGGTTGGTGGGTGAGGTGGACGCTTGGTTTGGCTGGAGAAAGATGTCGGGACGAGAGATCCGTCAGTCGTGGTGCCGGATATGTCGGGCGGGCCGGCCCCGCGCAGTCCATTAGGCCACGACTACCAGCTCGTCCACCTTCATCCGCCGGCTGCCTACGGAATTGATTGCTCGAGGCACCAGGACTCTAGCCGTTCGGAATCCCTTGTAGAGCTCGAGAATTCGCGGGGACGGTGAATTGCTCAACACGACTCGGCAACCTCGCTCGACGAGTTCGTGTACAACTCTCGATAGTCTTTCCTGCTCCTGGCTATCGAAGCCTTCCCGGGTGTAGCTCGTAAAGCTGGCTGTTGCGGAAAGCGGCTCGTAGGGCGGATCCAGATAAGCAAGGTCTCCCCGGACAGCGCGCGCCAGCACTTTCTCGTAATCGCTCTCGAGCAGGAGTGCATTAGCCTCGCGCAGCGCTCTGCTCGCGGCCTTCAGCTGCGCTTCAGAGAAAATGAACGGCTTCTGGCAGAAGCCAAAGGGCACATTGAATTCGCCTTGCTGGTTGACCCGGTGAAGTCCGTTGTAGCATGTGTGGTTGAGCCAAATGAACAGAGCTGCACAATTCAGGCGGTCCTCGGTAGACATTCTCTCCCGCCGCGCTACCAGGCGGTTGAAGCGCTTTCTTAGTTCGTAGTAGTGCTCCTCTCCCTGCGGTTCGCCGAATCGGCGGATGGCCGTGGCAAGGTCCGAGGGCGCCTCCTTCACAGCTTCGAACGTCGCGATGAGTGGACCGTTCAGGTCTGATAGTACCGCTGCCTTCGGTTGGAGAGCGAAGAAGACCGCCCCGCCGCCGAGAAATGGCTCAAAGTAGGTTTGTCCATCAGTAAGAGGAGGGAGATACTGGCGAAGGCTCGGGAAAGCTTGGCCCTTGCCGCCAGCCCACTTCAAGAAGGGTCGAGTGACGGGCGGGATGTGAGCGCGAAGTGACCCCCATTCAGTCTGAGACATCTGACTCCTCCAAGGTCGTTGGGTTTCTAATCTTTCGCAAGGACCCGGGGGTTGAACATGGGGCGGCGAGTCCCGCTCGGCGCGCCTGCCATTGTGCGTTCAGAGGGCGGTCACGCTTCCAAGGACGGTTTCGTGGCTGAAGAACCGGGCCCCGAGCGATCCTCACGCCGGAGCAATCATCTGCCTCGCTCACCTACTTGGAGCAGCCGAACCAATGCTTCGAGGTACGCGATCAGCTCTTCCCGGGTGGTTCGGCGGGGCAGCCCCTTCACGAACTCTAGTGGCGGTCCCGCCGGGAGCACACTAGCCAACCGGTCCAACTCGGTTCCTCGGTTCGAGCGAGAGTCGCGGTGCGTGGATGATGGCACCGCGGGAGCCGTGGAGAAACCAGGAGGCTCGGTGTCTTCGGGCCCCGGAGAAGCCCTTGCTACACCCCCGTCCATCCCAACGGTACATCAGCCTCTGGCCTCAGATAATCAGAGCGCGAACGATAGTTACGACAGTGGCAGGAGGGGGTACGACCTCGATGCCCCTTCAGGAGGCGATTATGCGCGGGCAACCATGGACGACCGGACGCATCCCATCGCCAGAATCATCTCGGGAGTCCCGGCGGGCCCGTCCCGAGGTCGGTCGCCCTCGAACGATGCAGGGGGCGATCGCCCTAGATCCCGAAGCTCGATCGGGCCGCCCGGATCCGGGGGATCTCGAGCCCCATGATGTCGGGGTTTCGGCCCGCTCCCAGACCGGACCAGTAGGCGATCCATTGGAACGGGACGATATCGACCACGGGCGAAAGTACCGAGGGAACCTCAGGAACAGCGATCGACGGGAGGTCGGGCGCCGGCGGTCCGGGGGCGAGGAGAAGGGTCCGCGCGCCGGCGAGCCGCGCCGCCCGGAGCGCGCTCTCGGCTCGCTCGCGCTCGATCGGTGCGCGCGCGAGGGCGATGACCGCGCTGTCGTCGTCGACCGAGGGGAGCGCTCCGTGGAGCGCCTCTTCCACACCCACCGTCGCGGTGAACCGGCCCGCGGCCTCGCGGAGCTTGAGCGCCGCCTCGCGCACCGTCGCTTCGGCGGGGCCAGATCCGAGGAGCAGGAACTTCGTCCGGTCCTGCAACGTCTCCGCCGCTCGTCGGACCTCCTCTTCTCGCTCCACCCCCGAGCGGATCTGCGCCGGTAGCCGTCCGAGCTCCGAGGCGCGCTTCGGATCCGGCGGAGCCCAGTGTTCGAATACGGCGAACGCCGCCGTGATCGCCGCGACGTAGCTCACGGTGTGGGTCCAGGACGCCTCCTCCGCGTGCCGCGTCACGATCGCGTGCGACGCGCGGTCGGCCGAGCCGCTCGCGGCGGTGTGCGTGATCAGCAGGTTCGGAATCTTCCGGCGCCGGAGCGCCTCCTGGGCGAGGATCGTGACCGCCGTCTCGCCGGAGGCGCTGAACACGATCGCCATCGAGTTCGGATCCAGCTCCGCCTCGGAGACGACGGTGTCGAACGACGACAGCGGGCGGATCGATCGCCGGCGGCCGAGCCACTCCTCGGCGGCGGGCGCCGCGGCGAGCGCGGCGTGGAAGGAGGTTCCCTGGCCGATGAGGTAGAGCCGCGCCCCGTCCGGCAGGCGGGGCAGGCTCGGGGCGACTTCGCGGACCGACCGCAGCGTCTCCTGCACCGCCGTCGGTTCCCGGACGATCATGTCGTGCATGAAGTAGGGGTGGCCACGGCGGCCCGCGGGCGGATCGGGCTCCTGCGGCCCGGGAAACAAGCTCACGTTCGACCCGATGAGGAACGGCGGGAGCCGATAAATCGAGCCGGCGGACGCGGGCTCAGCGTCCGTCAAGCTCCGTTCGGAAGAAGGCGAGCACCCTCGGCCAGGCGTCCTGTGCCGCTTCGGCCTGATAGTTGGCCGGGCGCGAGTCGTTGAAGAACGCATGCTTTGCTCCCGGGTACACGTGGGAGGTAAACCGCCGGTCCGCCGCGCGCATCGCCTCGGCGAGCAAGGGTACGGTGTCGGTGATCCCGGGATCCTCCCCGCCGTAGAGTCCGAGCACCGCCGCTCGGATCGCCGGAACGTCCTCGAGCGGGGGGTTCTGGCCGTAGAAGATCACGGCCGCGCGCAGCGCCGGGTCGACGGTCGCGAGGCGGGCGGCCATCGCGCCGCCGAAACAGAACCCCACCGCGCCGAGCCGGGCCGGGTCGACGTCGGGGAGTCTCCGCAGGAAATCGGCGACCGCGCGCAGGTCGTGGGCGAAGCCGGCCTGGACCGGCGGGGTGGAGATCCGACCGAACGCCTCCAGCGCCGGTCGTCGCTCGGCGGGCTGGGAGGCGGCGAACTCGGCGAGCTTGGCAGGATCGCGTCGCAGCCCGGGCGGAGCCTGCGAGAACGACTGCATCGCGAGCGCAATGTTCGCGGGCGTGAGGATCTGCTCGAGCTCCCCGGAAAACAGGTTCGGAACCGCGGCGACGTATCCCTCCCGCGCGAAACGCTCGCCGATGTCGAGCATGTGGTCGCTCGGGCCGAAGATCTCGTGGATGACGATCACCGCCGGACGGGGCGCCCCGCCCGGTCCGGGGAAGATCAGATGGCAGTCGATCGTTCGGTCGCGGCCGGCGATCTTCACGGACTCATTCCGCAGCATGCGCCCCTCCAGGGCCGTCGAGCGGCCGGACCGCCCAGAGCCCGGGCGGTTCATCCCGATATCGCCGGGCCGGGCGCTCGGAAACCCGCGGGGAGGCGCTGCGTACATCCCCGACAATGTTCAAGTAAACCTATCCGACTCCCGAACCGACGATGCCGCCCGGAAAGGAACCGGCTCCGGAAGCCCCCGGCGACGGAGTGAGCCCCGAAGAGGGGCCCGCCCAGCTGATCGCGCGGATCGAGGGCGAGCTCGAACTGTTGGCCCGGAACGTCGAGATCCTCGAGAAACTATCGAAGAGCCCCCCCATCGGGATCATCCGCCTGAGCGAGGCGCTGCACCTACCGATCCACAAGACCCGCTACTCGCTGCATCTGCTCGAGCGGGAGGGGGTCATCCAGCCGTCGGCCGACGGCGCGGTCGTCACCGACCGGGTGCGGGAGTTTTGGCTCGCGATGAACCGATCGCTCGACCGGATGGAGACGTTGATCGCCCAATTGAAGGCGCGCGCCGCCGAGCACGCCGAACGGTCGCCGTCCGGCCGGAAAGGCTATTAGCGCGATGCCGGCTCATCGCCCCCGGTGCCGCCGTAGCTCAGTGGCAGAGCGATCGGCTGTTAACCGAAAGGTCAGCGGTTCAAATGGGCGGCGGGGCGCCTCCGCCGCCCGGAATCTCCGCTCGGCGGCGCCTTCGCTCGCGATCGCGCGGGCCCGTAGCTTAGTCCGGCTTAGAGCGACCGGCTCATAACCGGTCGGTCGACGGTTCAAATCCGTCCGGGCCCAGGTCGCGCCTTCCTAGGGCGTCGGCGGTGGGGCCGCGGCGGGCGGCGGCGGGGGGTGGGCGGGTAGCGGACGACCGCATTTCTGGCAGTAGACCGCCTCCGTGCTATTCGCCGAGGCGCACGCGGGGCAGATGCGGATCGGTGGAACCACCGCCGGCCGTTGCGCCAGCGCCGCGGCCCGGAGAGTCGCGGCCATCTGGGGGGCCATCATCGCGCCGGTGTTCGCGGCGGGCGGTGGTCGAATGCCGTTCGCGATCATGCCCAGCCCGAAGAGCGCGACGATCGTCCCGATTCCGAGGCCCCCGAAGCCGCCGGTGCACTCGGGGTTCGAGACGCTCGAACTGCCACCGAACGGCGGGCCGATCAGACCGGGGAGATTGACGCCGGCGAACTCGCTGTGGGTGGAGACGAGATAGATGCCGAGCACGAGGGCGACACATCCGAACGCCAACGACTCCCAGCGCACTATCGCAGCCTCCGCCCGAACGCCCTGCGGTCCGAGCGCGGGCAACGGAATCCCGCGCTTTGGGCGTGTCGAAATGGGCCCCGTGCGTCACGCGACGCATCGCGCCGGAGCGAGAGCGGCCCCGGTCATCCCGCGGGCGGCCGGGGCCGGTCGAGGAGCGCTCCCGTACGGCGGACGAACTCTTCGACCCGGACTCTATCCGCACGCCCGGAGGCCCGCGCCTTGTCGAGCTCCTCGCGCCAGTGATCCGCCACGGCCGCGGGAAATTTCGGGGGCAGGCTCGTGCGCACGTACTCCTCTTCGAGGTCGTGCCACGCCTTCTCCGCCCGACACTCGTACGCGAGGGTCAGGCCGAGCAGGGCGCGATACCCTCCGGCCCCCCCTTCGTATCCGCGCAGCATCACCCGGACGGTGGCCCATCGAACCCGCGCCCGCTCGTAATCCGAGGCGAGCTGGGTGAGCGTCATGACCGCGGGGGGACCGATCGACGGGTCCGCACCCGCCAGCTCGAGCAGGCGGAGGTGCGTGTCGTGGAGCTCGTGCAGATAGCGGTCGACGAGCGCGAGGCCCTCCTCGATCGCGCCCGTCGCCACGTCGCGATCCGACGTGAGCGTCTTCGCAAAGTCGTCGAGCCGCGAGAGGAGCGGGATCAACACATAGTCGTGCTCCTTCGCCAGGCCGAGGGCGAGTCGGGCGACGAGTTCGGCCGATGTCACGCCGCGCTCGGCGTCGGAACGCGTCGTGGTTCGGCGGACCCGTCGCAGCCGGTGGGCGAGGTTCGCGAGCGCGTGCCGGGCGGCTTCGAGGTCCCTATGGAACGCCGAGCCGAGGTCGCCCCCCGCCGGCAAGGGAACCTCCGACGGCGCGGGTCCCGCCTCGAGCGAGGCGCTCGCCGCTGGGACGCGCTGCATGAGGGCACGATCCGGGCCGCGGCTTTCAAGCGCTTCGTGAAAGGCAGTTGACCGCACGGGCGGCGAATCCCGAGTACCCGCGTCACCGGACGGAGGGGGACGGGCGGCGTCCGTCGTCGAGGGGCCGCCCCGGCGACGCGGCGTGCGGGGCGACCCCCTTCGTCCCGGGCTGGAGGAGCACGAGGGCGACGAGGATGACCGCGAGAGCGACCAGCTCGAGCGGGTCGGCCCGTTCCGCGAACGCGAACACCCCGACGGAGACGGCGACGACCGGATTCAGGAACGTGACCTGGTTGGCGCGGACGGCGCCGGCCCGGTGAACCAGGTCGAAGAAGATCGAGTAGCCGATCGCCATCGAGACGACGCCGACGTACGCGATCGAGCCGACCGTTCCCGCGGTGATCGGGAGCGCGGGGGATCGGGCCAGGATCGGCATCAGGAGGAGCGACACGGCGGCGCCTCCGACGAACTGGAACGTGAGCCCCCAGGCGTCCTCGCCGGCCGGGCGCGCTCGGCCAACCAGTACCGCGCCGACGCCCTGGCAGACGGCGCCGAC
>JBAUAJ010000176.1:0-1868 GCA_049675585.1 Thermoplasmata archaeon | reverse complement strand
CGATGAACCGTACCTGCGTGCTCCAGATCGTGAGTGTGTGCACGGCGAGTGGAACTCCGGCAACCGCAGGATGCATCGCCGTCAGGATCGGCACGGCCACGCCCCATGCTATGACGAGACCGACGAGCATCGCCGCGCCCACCGACAGGCCCACGAGATGCCCCGCGCCCAGCAGCGCCAGCGACCAGGCGACGTCGTAGCCGCTCGACGCACCGGCGCCAATTCCGAAAAACCCGGTCACCTCTGCGGCGGCGATACGCGTCGCGGTGAGGATGGCGAATCCGCCTGACGCAGCCGAGCCGAGGATGATCGCGATGAGACCTTCGCGCCCTTCACCCGTCTCGTCCTTGACCTCGCCGCGTGCGCCGGAGCCGACCTTCAGCACTTCGGCGGCGGCGACACCCTCGGGATAGGGCAGGTCGGAGTTGGTGACCAGTGCGCGGCGCAACGGGATGGTAAACAGCACGCCCAACACGCCGCCGCTCGCGCAGATGAGGAACGATTGCCAAAACGGGAACCCGGTCCACCACCCAACAATCACCAGCCCCGGCAGGACGAAGATGATCGCCGAGAGCGTGCCCGCCGCCGATGCGACGGTCTGGACGATGTTGTTCTCGAGGATCGACGAGTTCTTCACAACGCTCAGCACGGCCATGGACATGACGGCCGCGGGAATCGAGGACGCGAACGTGAGGCCGACCTTCAGGCCCAGGTAGACATTGGCAGCCGTGAAGATGGTGGTGAGGAGCACGCCGAGGACAAGGCCGCGGATGGTGAGCTCTTTGGGTTTCATGGAGGCCAATCATACGACCACCGGCGCGTGCGCGCACGCTTGACGAAGTGCGTGGATCACGCATACATGAAGGCCGGTGCTGCATCGCAGGCTGATCCGACGGGGGAATGGCACATGAGCTTCAGGTCACTTGTTCGCATGGCGAACGGAAGTGCGGCGATCATCGCCTGCATGCTGCTCGCGAGCGGCGCGGCGGTTCCACCCGTCGCACGAACCCAGGCGTCCACGCGGGCGGCGACACGGCTCAAATTCGCGATCTCGTTTCCGGAGTCGCTGAGCAGGCAGGCGCTCGACGGGCGGGCCATCCTCGTGATCTCGGACAACGACCGCGCGGAACCGCGATTCGAAAACAACGTGTACCGCGCGGACACGCAACTCGCGTTCGGCATTGACGTGGACGGCCTCAGGCCCGGTCAGGAAGCGATCGTGGACGGCAAAGTGTTCGGCTATCCACTCGCGAGCATCGGCGACATTCCGGCCGGCGATTATTACGTTCAGGCCGTACTCAATCGCTACGAAACGTTCCACCGGTCCGACGGGCATTCAGTGAAGCTCCACATGGACCAGGGCGAAGGCCAGATGTGGAATCGCTCGCCGGGCAACTTCTACAACGCGCCCGTGAAAGTGCACCTGGATCCCGCGTCGAACAGCACGATCCACCTCTCGCTCGACCAGGTAATTCCGCCGGTCGCCGAGGCGAAGGACACGAAGTACATCAAACATGTGCGCATCAAGAGTGAGGCGCTCAGCAAGTTCTGGGGGCGACCAATGTACCTCGGCGCAATAGTCCTGCTGCCGGAGGGATTCGACGAGCACCCCAACGCGCGGTATCCGCTGATGATCAACCACGGACACTTCGCCGCCGACTATCGTGGCTTCAGCGAAACGCCTGCTGCGCCCGGCGCGCGCGGGAGAGGGCGCGGCGACGGTGACGCAGCCTATCAGTTCTACAAGGAGTGGACCGGTCCCGGATTTCCGCGCATGCTGATGGTCGTCATCCAGCACGCGAATCCGTACTACGACGATTCATACGCCGTGAACTCCGAGAACGTCGGCCCGTACGGCGACGCGATCA
>JBAUAJ010000175.1:0-38537 GCA_049675585.1 Thermoplasmata archaeon | reverse complement strand
ATCCCGCTCGCCGCCGGCCCGAAACCGCACCCCGCGATCGGCCTCGGGCTCTGGGGGCTCGGCCGCTGGACCGCCGAGGACGAGGCGCGCACGAAGGCGACGATCGGCCGAGCCTACGAGCGGGGGCTGCGCTGGTTCGATACGGCAGAGGTCTACGGAAGCGGCCGGTCGGAGCGGATCCTCGGAGAAGTGCTCCACCGCGCCACCGGATCCGCGAGCGACGCGTTCGTCGTCACCAAGGTCTCGTGGGAGCACCTTCGCCCGGCGCAGGTCCGGGCGAGCCTCGTGAACAGCCTCGAGCGGCTGGCGCGCCGATCGGTCGATCTCTATCTCGTGCACGCGCCGGACGCCCGCGTCTCCCTCGCCGAGACGATGCCCGCGCTCGAGGCCCTCTGGAAGGAGGGAAAGGTCGGGGCGATCGGGGTGTCGAACTTCGGCGTGGAGGAGCTCGAAGCGGCGGCTCGCGGCCTGTCCGAGACGAAGATCGCGGTCAATCAGGTGCGCTACAATCTGCTCGATCGGGACGACGGCGATGCGGTCCTCGACTACTGCCGCACGCACGGGATCCTGCTCGAGGCGTACACCCCGCTCGCCCGCGGGCTGCTCCACGGGCGGTACCTCGACGGCCAGCGGATCCCGGCGAGCGTGCGCCGGCTCTCCGAGCGGCTCCTCGAACCCGACCGCGCGGCGACGACGATCGCCCGCGCGAAGGCGCTGCGGGAGCTCGCCCAGGAGGCGAAAGTTCCCCTCCCGTCGCTCGCCCTCCATTGGCTGCGTCGCCAGGGCGCCGCCCCGGTGTTCGGGGCGAGCCGTCCCGCCCAGGTGGACGAGAATCTCGCCGCGTGGGCGATCCGACCCCCGGAGCGGACGCTCGACCGGGCCGAAGCGATCTCCCGGGGGGACCGTGCTTAGGTTCGTCGCGCTCGACATGGACGGCACGCTCGTCGACGTGGCGAGCTCCTGGGCCGCAGTGCACGAGCACTTCGGCGAGCACAATGCGGACGGACTGCGGCGGTTCCTGGCGAACGAGATCGACGACGAGGAGTTCATCCGGACGGACATCGTCATCTGGCAACGCCACGCTCCGGAGATCACGGTCTTCGACCTCGAAAAGATCCTCGACTCCGTCCCGCTCATGCCGGGCGCGAAGCCGCTCATCGACGGGCTGCACCGCCGCGGCGTCCGGACCGCGATCGTCAGTGGCGGGATCGACCTGCTCGCCCGGAGGATCGCGCGAGAGCTCGGGATCGACGTGGCGCTCGCGAACGGGTTCCGGGTGACGGCCCACGGCCGGCTGACCGGCGAGGGGATCGTGCGCGTGCCGATCCACGGGAAGGAGCAGGTGCTCGCCAACCTGCAGGCGATGCTCGGCTACACGCCCGCGGAGACGGCCTCGGTGGGCAATTCGGAGATCGATGTCGGCCTGTTCCGTCGGAGCCGGGTCGGGGTCGCGTTCCTCCCGGAGGACGACGCGGTGCGGGCGGGAGCCCATGCGATCGTGGCCGAGCGCGACCTCGCGAAGGTGCTCGACGTGCTCGAGGGGTTTCCGGCCGACTGAGGGCGGGAATCCTTATCCGCCGCGGCTCGCTCGTGAGACCCTCGATGGAGTCGTACTCGGTCCTGCTCGAACGAGCTCGCTCGAAACTGCCCCCCGTGCGGGCGGCCGGCGAGCGGTTCGTCGTCCCCGATCCGGACGTGATGTCCGACGGGAAGAACACGGTGATCCGCAACCTCCAGGATATCGCGGGGGTCATGCGCCGGGAACCGGCCCATCTGATCGGGTTCCTCGCGAAGGAGTTCGGCTGCCCCGGGGTGCTCGACCTCCCCCGCGGGGTCCTCAAGTCTCGGCTCACGAAGGACCAGATCGGCCAGCGCGTCCGCGAGTACACCGCGAAGTACGTGATCTGCTCGGAGTGCAAGCGACCGGATACCCATCTGCAGAAGGACGGCCGCTACACCCTACTCATCTGCGAGGCGTGCGGCGCCCAGCGGCCGATCACCGTGCGCCGTGTCGTCGCGCCGGAGAAGCCGCGCGCGCCCGTGGTCGTCGGGGAGATCTACCGCCTGACGATCGAGGACGTCGGTCGCCGCGGGGACGGGGTCGCGAAGAAGGAAGGGTTCGTCATCTTCGTCACCGGCGCGAACCAGCGCGGCGCCACGATCAACGCGAAGATCACGAAGGTACTCGGCAACAACGCGTACGCCGTCGTCCAACCGTAGCGACGCCATGCGCAGCGTCCGCTGGCTCGGACTCCTCGGCCTCTACGTCGGCGCGCTGATCGTGGGCCTCGCGCTCGCGAACCCGTTCCGTTCGGAGGGGCTCTCCTCCACCTCGAACGCGCAGAGCCCGACCGCCCCGCTGCTGCTCATCTTCGTCATCGTCGCCGCGCCGCTCGCCATCCTCCTGTTCGTTCGGATGCGGGGCGCGATGGCGACCCTCCGGCAGCTGATCCTGATCCTGATCGCGGGGTCGATGTACGTGACCCTCTACGCCACGTTCTCCCTCTTCCCGCCCGGCACGATCCTGCTGCCGCCGTACGGCGCCGAGATCGGCTACACTCCGGCCCTGTCGTTCGCCGGCGCCGCGGCCGCGGTGATCTTCCTCGCGCTCCTGATGGAGCCCCAATGGTACGTCGTCGACTTCGCCGGGTTCGTCGCCGCGGGCGCGCTCGTCGCGATCCTCGGGATCTCGTTCGGGATCCTGCCCGCGTTCATCCTCCTGCTCGCGCTGATGGTCTACGACGCCATCGCGGTCTACCGAACGAAACACATGGTCAGCCTCGCGGACGTCGTCACCGAGATGAAGCTCCCGATCCTGCTCGTGATGCCCGACTCGGCGGGCTACGACTACACCACATCGCCCACGCTCAAGGAGCAGCGGGCGCAGCCGACCGAGGAACGGTCGGCGATGTTCATGGGTCTCGGCGACATCGTGATCCCCGGCACCCTGGTCGTGTCGGCGTTCGTCTGGCTTCCGACGAGCCCCGGGCTCCTCGGGGTCGGAGCGAACCTCCTCGTCTCGATGGGGGCCCTCCTCGGCTCGCTCGTCGGCTACGGAGTGCTGATGCGCCTCGTGCTCCGCGGGAACCCGCAAGCCGGGCTGCCGCTGTTGAACGGAGGGGCGCTGCTCGGCTACGCCCTCGCCTACATCCTCCTGTTCCGTTCGATCACCCTCGGGCTCACGGGCGGGCTTTAACTAACCCGGCAGGCGTGCGGGCGCCGTGCCCCGGAAGGTCGAGGACCTGGTCGTCGACGACCGCCCCTCCCTCGACACTCTCATCCGCCGGATGAAGGCGGCCGGCGGATTCAGCGGTAAGGAGGTCGCCGAAGGGGTCGATCTCCTCGCGCGGATCCTCGCCGACCGCGAGATGACCGTATTCCTCTCGTTCCCGGCCGATATCGTGGCGACCGGCACGCGCGGAGTGCTCGCCACCCTGATCCGGAAGGGGTTCGTCGACGCCGTGATCACGACCTGCGGGACGCTCGATCACGACCTCGCGCGGTCGTTCCGTACGTACTATCACGGGGCGTGGAGCTTGGACGACGCCGACCTCCACCGGCGGCATCTCTACCGTCTCGGCAACCTCGTCATCCCGGAGGCGAACTACGGTACAATCATCGAGCGCAAGATGGGCCCGATCCTCCGCCGCCTGTGGGCCGAGGGGACCCGGGCGATCTCCTCGCAGACGCTCGCGCGGGCGATCGGGGCGGCGATCCCTGCCTCCGCGACGTCGAGCATTCTGCGGGCCGCGTTCGACCGGAACGTCCCCGTCTTCGTCCCGGGTATCACCGACGGGGCGGTCGGCTCCCAGCTCTGGCTGTTCTGGCAGGATCACAAGGCGCTCTCCCTCGACCTCCTCTCCGACGAGCAGGCCCTGTCGGACCTCGTCTACGGCGCGAAGCGGTCCGGGGCGGTCATGCTCGGGGGCGGGATCTCGAAGCACCACACGATCTGGTGGAACCAGTTCCGCGACGGGCTCGACGCCGCCCTCTACCTGACGACGGCGGTCGAGTGGGACGGCAGCCTCTCGGGGGCCCGCACGCGCGAAGCGATCTCGTGGGGGAAACTGAAAGCGTCGGCGCGCCACACGACCGTGGAGGGGGATGTGACGGTGCTCCTTCCCCTCATGGTCGGCGCCGCCCTGGAACGGATTCGGCGGTAGGACCGGATTCGGCCCCTCGTCCCGGGGGGTACCGAACGGGCGGCGCTCGCGGAGCCTTTATGCGGCCGACCCGGCTCCGCGGCCCTCGTCGCGGGCCCGTAGCTCAGGCCGGTGGAGCAGGCGGCTCTTAACCGCAAGGTCAGGGGTTCAAATCCCCTCGGGCCCGGCTCATCCGCGGGTGGGACCGGGGGCTCGGTCCCTCCGTAGGTCGGTCCGTCATCCTTCGGCGGATAGGAGTCCGAGGGCGAACGCCGCCCGGAGGACGCCGATGTGCGTGAACGCCTGGGGATAGTTGCCCAGCGGCTGGTTGGTCGCGGGGTCGTATTCCTCCGAGAAAAGAAGCAGGGGCCCCGCCGCCTCGAGGAGGTCGCGCCAGTGGGCGAGCGCCCGGTCCGTCCGACCGCTCTTCGCGAGCGATTCAACGAGCCAGAACGAGCAGAGGAGGAAGGAGCCTTCCGGACCGGCCAGCCCGTCGTCGTTCTCGTACCGACGGACGAACGCTCCGCGAGCGAGCTTGCGCTCCACGGCGGCGATCGTGGCCACGACCCGCGGATCGTGGGGGGGCAGAAACCCGTCGAGGCCGATCCTCAGCGCGCTCGCATCGAGCGCCGGCCGGTCGAACACCTGGACGAACGTCCCTTGGGCCTCGTCGAACCCGCGGGAGAGGATCGCCTCCCGGATCTCGCCGGCGACCTGCGTCCACCGGTCAACCGGGTCGATCTTCCCGAATTCCCGGGCCAGCTGGACCGCCCGGTCGAGGGCGACCCAGCTCATCAGCTTCGAGTGCACGTACTGCGCCGGCGGCGAGCGGAACTCCCAGATCCCGCAGTCCGGCAGGGACCAGGATCTCGCGACGCGCTCGGCGAGCCGCTCGATCGTCGGCCACCGGTCTCGGACGAACGCCGGGTCGAGGCGTTCGAGCAGCAGCGCGGAATCCAGGATCTCCCCGTAGATGTCGAGCTGCCGCTGACCGGCGGCCGCGTTGCCGACCCGGACCGGCCGAGAGCCGCGGTGGCCCTCGAAGTGCGGAAGCTCGGTCTCGGGGGGCGGGGTGCCCCCGTCGACCGTATACACCGCCCGCAGCTCCTCGCCGTCGGCGAGTCGTTCCGCTCGATCGAACGCCCAGGCGACGTACGCGCGCGCCTCGCTGACGTGGCCGAGCAGGAGGAACACTTGGGCGGTGAACGCGGCGTCCCGGATCCAGACGTACCGGTAATCCCAGTTCCGGGGACCCCCGGGCCACTCCGGGAGCGACGTCGTCGGCGCGGCGACGAACACTCCCGAGTCGGCGTACGATAGCAGTTTGAGCACGAGCTCCGAGCGCTCCACCCACGGGTGCCAGCGGGCGGCCACTCGGCGCAGCGGCGCGTCCGGTGGGGAGACCCAACCGCGCCAGTAGGCGTCCGTGACCGAGAGCAGGGTGGCGGGCGTCGGCTCCGGGGAGGGGGGGTCGCCCCAGCGAAGCTGGAGGAACTGGGGCCGGCCGGGTTCGACCACGCCGCCCGTGCGTACCCCCGGCCCTTCGTCCGTCCAGGGCCAGGGGCTCGTGAACGCCATGCGGGCGTCGGCGACCTGGGCGAGCGCGAGCTCCCCTCGGAACGTCCAGGTCGGCAGGCGCCGTCCGTAGTCGAATCGAGGGTCGGCGCCGACGACGACCTCCACCGGCGCCCCCCGCGCGAGGAGCCGGCGGACGATCCGCGGGTCCCCGCCGATGGCGGTGACGGCCGGCCCCATCGGCATGAAGTCCGTGAGCGTGAGCGAGACTCCCCGCCGGATCTCGAAGAACGTCGTCAGGACGTTCGTCCCTCCGACGTACTGCTGGTGCGAGATGTACTCCTCGTGCGGCACGATCTGGTGGGAGCCGCCCGAACGACGATCGAGCATCCGGGCGAAGACGCTCGGACTGTCGAACCTCGGGAGGCACGCCCAGTCGATCGCGCCGAAGCGCGAGACGAGCGCGCCGGTCGACTCGTTGCCGATCAGCCCGTAGTCGTTCACCGACGGCCACGAGCCGCCCGACTCCGCGGGAGTGGCGGGCGTGGATACCGAGCCCCCGAGAGGACGGCCGTCGGAGGCTCGGGCCGGCGGGGCCGTCAACTCGTTCCTCCGACGGGGCAGGTCCGGGCGGGTCGGGCGCGTCCCGGAGCGAGGCGGGCGGTCCCCGGACTCGCCCCTCGCTCGGTCCGGGGCAATCTGTAACTAGCCGGGGGCGACTTGGCCTGCATCTCGATGGCCGCGCCGCGCCGCCTCACGGAAGATACTCGGACTCGGCCGGCAGGATTCCCCGAATTGGCTCGGGAGATCCCGAGACGTTCGGCCCATCGGCGTATCGCCGCCTTCGCCTCCGACCTCGATCGCACCCTATTGCGCCCGCGCGGCCGGCCGACGATTGCCGGTCGGACGGCCCTTCGAGAAGCCCGAGGGATGGGATTGCGCACGCTGCTCGTGTCGGGCCGGGAGTATTCTAAACTGGTAGTGTACGCGCGCCGATTCGGGGCGCTGGATGCCCTGGTCGCCGAGAACGGCGCGGTCGTGGAAGCCCCGATCGGGGCGCCTCCCGAGTACCTCGGAGGGGCCCGGGCGGAGGCGATCGTCCGACGTCTGCGGGCCACCCCCGGATTGCACCCCCGCTTCGGGGAGGCGGTCGCATCCGTCCCGATCGGCGAGCGCGATCGACTGGCGGCCGCCCTGCGGGGCCTCCCCGTGCGCCTCATCGCGAACGTCGATCGCATCATGGCGTTACCCCCGGGGGTGGACAAGCGCTACGGAACGCTCCGTGCGATGGAGCGCCTGGGGATCGGCCGGAGCGGCTACGCGGCGATCGGAGACGCCGAGAACGACCTCGGCCTCCTGGGGTCGGCCTCCCTCTCGGGGGCCGTGCGCAACGCCGAACGGCGTGTGCGATCTTCGGTCGACTACGCCTCCCGGTTGCCGTATGCCGAGGGGGTCCTCGAGTTCGTGCGCGGACCGCTCGCAGCCCGGCCACGCGACGAACACCGTTCCTCTCCGCCCTAGCGGCGGGTCCCGCGGGTCCGACCGAGCACCTCGGTGATCCGCTGGTTCACGTCCGCCGCGATCGCCTCGCGGTCCTCCGGGCGTCGGATCATCAGCGTCAGGACGAGGTCGGTCGACTGGGGCGAGCGTGCCTTGGTCGAGAGCACCGGGGGGAACCGGGGGTCGAGCCGCGTCCGCAGCTTCGAGAGCGACTTGAGCAGGTCGCTCTCGAACGCCGGGAGGTCGACGTTGCCCCCCAGGGTGACCGGGACCGTGACCTCCTTCCACGCCTGCGGGGAGACGTTCACCACGACGTCCCGGATCATCGAGGCGTTGGGCACGGAGACGAGCTGGTAGCTGTCGGAGAGCAACACGGTGGTCATCGCGTTGATCTCGATCACTTTGCCCGAGTATCCCTGAACCTGGATCGAGTCGCCCACCTTGAACGGCGTGTACAGGTCCGAGAAGTACTTCGCCCCGTAGTTGCCGAGCGGCTCGCGCAGCGCGAGCAGGATCGTCGCGCCGAGCAGGACGATCACGATCAGCACGATGTCGGGATTCACCCCGAGCGCCTGCAGGGCGAGCGTGCCGCCGATCAGCGCGACGACGACGGCCCCGAGGCGGCGACCCGCACCGGCCATCTGCGGCGAGTTCTGGCGCAGCAGGCGGCCAATGACGAGACTCACGAGCCAGGCGAGCAGGACCGTGACGGCGACGATGACGACGGCGGGGACGTACGGCATCACCCATCCCCAGACGGTGCCGATCGGGGCCATCTACGCCTCCGCGAGCGCGGTCAACAGATCGCGCTCGGCCGTCTCTGCGGCGTCGAGGGAGCATTTTTTCGAGGTGGTCCGCCCGTTACGCGCGAGCCGGGCCCGCAGCGGCCCGGATCGGTCGTCCATCAAGAGTTCCATCTTCTGGGCGAGCGCCCCCGGTTTCTCCGGATCGAACAGAAGCCCGTTCGAGCCGTCTCGGATCAGCTCGGCGATCCCCGCGTGCTCGGTGACGATCGTGGGCCGGCTGTGCAGCCAGCTCTCGACCGCGACCAGGCCGAACCCTTCCCGGATCGACGGCAGGACCGTGAAGCGGCACCGCGCGTACATGTAGTCGAGGTCGGCTTGCGGAAGATGTCCGGTGAAGACGACCCGTCGGTCCAGCCCGAGCTCCCGCACCCTCTCCTCGAGTTGGGTCCGCCACGTCGCCGACTTAGAGAGTCCGAGGCCCTCGCTCGACCCCGAAAAGCTGCCGTTGCCCACCAGCACGAGCTTGAGGCGAGGGTATCGACCGGCGATCTCCGCGAACGCCGAAATGGCGACGTCCTGTCCCTTGATCGGGTCCATCCGGCCGACCAGCAGCGCCACCTCGTCCTCCGCGTCGATCCCCCAGGTCCGGCAGCGGGCGACGGCCGCGGACCGGCTCGGTCGCCCGTACTCCTCGGGGTCGACGTACGGGTAGAGCCGGACGACCTTGCCTCGCGTCCCCAGACCGGCGAGCGACGCCGCGTACCGGGCCGCGCTCACGACGATCACGTCGTAACTGCCGAGGTAGCCGGTCAGCACGGACCGCCACGGATCCGGCAGCACCGTGGCATCGAACGGGATGTGCCAGCGGAAGATCTTCGGCTTCAGCGTCGCGAGCATCTGACCGACCGGCATCTGCTGGAAGTCGTGGATGTAGAACGCGTCGAAGTCGTGGGCGGCGTCCAACTCCCGGATCAGCTCCGCGGTCCGGCGGTTGTAGTAGGCGAACTCGGAGAACGCCTCCGTCCAGAACAGGTCGTCGTGGGGATCCTTCCCGACGATCTCGTGGACGCGGCCCCAGATCGCCTCCTTCACCTGCCCGTAGCCGCCCATCCGTTCCTTCTCGATCGAGACGTTGTGGAGCGTCATCCCGTTCGCCCGAACGGTCGACGGCGCGTTCGGGTTGAGGGCGACCCAGTGCGCCTCGGCGAGCACCTTCTCCTCGAGGAGGCGTCGGACCAGCGGATAGACCATCCGGGTCACCCCGCCCGGCGAGAAGCGATAGTCGACGCCCTCCGCCAGCGTGGCGAGGTCGATGGTCGTCCCGTTCCGGCGCCGTCGGGCGTCGGGGCGAAGAAACTGCACGAGGGGCGTCTGCGTGTTGATACAGATGGACAAAGGAGCCATCGCCGTGACCCGGGACGGTGCCCTCACGAGGCGCACGGGGGGTTATGGTCTTACCGAATCCACGGACGGACCGGCTCCCCCGCGCACCGCCCGTGGGGGGCCGGAGCCACCGTCCTCGGCGGCGTGAAACGGTTCGACAATCGTGGGATTCCGGCGCCCGGCGCTTCGGCATTCGCCGTCGATTTCAGGTCGAAAGCGGTCCGATCGGCGGGCGCTGGACAAGAGTTCAAGTAGGGTCGCGGCTAGGAACTGTCGGACTGCCCGACCGTGACCCCGGCCGCGCCGGGGCGTTTTGGTCGGAGCGAATCAACAGGAGGTGAAAGACGTATGGAGAACACAACGGAACGCGCGATAGGACATCTGTTCGGGCTCATCGGCGGACTGCTGATCGCCCTCGGCGGCCTGGTCGCGCTGGCGTTCGGGTTCGCCGACCTCGTACTCGGTCGGCTGTTCAGCGGCGCCGGCGCCCTAGGCGAAGCAGTCGTCCTGTTCGTCGTCGGCGGCCTCGTGCTGCTGTTCGCCCACCTGGGTGAGCACGCTTGGAAGGAGCGCCCGGTCGCCACCGGGGTCATGCTGCTCGTCCTCGCGGTCATCGGATGGGCCGTGCTCGGTCTGGGCGGCAACGTGGTCGCGATCGTAGGCGGTATCTTCGCCCTGCTGGCGGGGGTGCTGTACTTGATCGAGCCCGCACAGCACGCGGTCACCAAGATCGCGGCGACCAGTTAGAGCGACCGCCCGCCGCGACGGCGCCCGCCGTCCTCGCTCGAGCAGACGAACCCCTTCCTCCCCTCGTTTCCCCGATATCGGGCACGGCTTCCGGTACCGTCTTTCTCGAAGCCGCGCCGTCCCGACCTTCGGCCCGCCGTCGGGGGCGACCGGTGGGGCAGAATCCCCCGAAGCGAGCGAACCCCGCCGGGGGGGTGGTTCCCGTCTTGGGGGAGCGGACGCCGGCCGCGACGCCCGTTCGAGAGGGAGATCCGGGACGGATCATCAGCGAAGAAGCCAATAAGGGTGCTCGCCTTTACACCCATGGTAACTCGGATGAGCGACCGGACCGCCGGTGTCCTCGTGGTGCTCGCCCTGCTCGTGGTCTCTACTTCTCTGGCCGCCTTCGCCACCCCTACAGGGGTCGACCATTCCGCCCCGAAGGCTCCCGTGGGGCCGATCGCGTCGGGGTCTCCCTCGATCAGCCTGCAACCCGCCTTGGCCCCGGTGCACCCCGCGTCGTCCCCCGGAGCGATCCCCGTCGGCGGAAGCCCCGATTCGATCCTGGTGGATCCGACGAACAACACGGCGTTCGTCGCTTCGGAGTTCGGCGACAACGTCAGCGTCATCGACCTCACGACGAACCACGTCGTCGCCACGATTCCCGTCGGCTCTGAGCCATATCCTCAGGCGATCGCCCTCGATACGACCAACTGGACCGTGTACGTTGTCAACTCCGGCTCGCAGAACGTAAGCGTGATCTCCATCGGCGAGGAGTCCGTGATCGCCTCGATCCCGGTCGGCGCCGCGCCGGACGCCGTGGCGGTCAATTCGTTCAATCACGACGTCTATGTCGCGAACGGTGGCGATGGGACCGTGAGCATCATCTCGCCCGCGACTACGATCCCGCACGTGATCGCCACCGTCCCGGTGGAAGCGGATCCCGACGCGCTCGCGGTGAACAGCGCCAACCACGATGTGTTTGTCGCCGACGCGGGGACGGGCAACCTGAGCGTGATCTCTTCGGCGACGAACACCGTCGTCAAGACATTGGGCGCGGGCACGGCGCCCGGTCCCTACGGCGCGATGCTCTACGACCCGACGAACAACAACGTCTACGTCGCGAACGTCGGCTCGGACAACGTGAGCGTGGTCGGCGGGAGCAACTTCACGGACTTTGCCTCCATCCCGACCGGCTCGGGGCCGAGCGCCCTCGCACTCGACGGCGCCACCAAGGAGCTGTACGTCGCGAACCGCTTCTCGGACAACGTCAGCATCCTCTCCACGGCCACCAACACGCCCAACGCGACCGCGAACGTGGGTTCGCAGCCCGGGACGAACGGGGCGATCGCGTTCAACCCCACTCTCGGGGACATCTACGTTCCGAACTCCGGTTCGAACTCCGTGAGCGTCCTCTCGGGGGCGACGAAGTCCGTGACGGCGACCGTTCCCGTCGGGGGTCTACCGGACGCGATCGGCACCGACCCGCTCACCGGTGAAGTCTACGTCGCGAACCAGGGAACGGCGAACGTCAGTGCCTTCCTGCTCTCGGAGGTCACCTTCCAGTCGGCGGGCCTCCCGGCCGGGTCGACCTGGTCGCTCGTGACGGGAACTCCCCCCGTGACCCACTCGAACACGACCGTCCACGGGAGGGGGATCATTCACCTGGCGGCCACCACGCTCCTCCTCGACTACTCCGTGATCCCACCGTCGGGCTACGGCGTGTCGAAGGTCACGGGGCCGCGTACGCCCTCCCAGGAGGCGGTGACCCTATCGGGCGCCCCCTCCAAGTTCGTGATCGCGTTCGGACCCATCGAGACCCTCACCTTCGAGGAGGTCGGGCTTCCCCCCAGCACCTCCTGGGGCGTCTCGATCGACTCCCCGCTCCACTTCGGTGGGCCGATGGGCCAGACCGCGACGACCACCGGTTCCTCGATCGAATTCACGGTCGTGAAGGACGCCTGGAAGTTCCAGGTGACGACCCCCGAAAAGACGTTCCGGTCGACCCCCGGGAAGGGCACCGCGACCGTGGGCAAGGTCGCCGTCGTGAAGCACCTCACGTTCCGACCGGTCACCGCCGTCGTCTACTTCGAGGAGTCCGGCCTGGCGCTGGGGACCCACTGGGGAGTGAACGTCTCGGGGCCGATGAACGTCAGCCTCTCCTCGAGCGGAGGGAAGATCAAGTTCGTCCTGGTGAACGGCACGTACCACTTCACCCTCTGGAACTTCTCCACGCTCCACCCGCACCCCGCGACGGGATTGTTCGTCGTGATCGCTCCGCATTCGCCGGCGTACGTGGAAGTGATCGACTACACGAGCACCCCGACCCACGCCCTGCGGGGTCTCGGCGGAGCCTCGCCCACCTCGGCGAGAACCACCCTTCCGGGCGCGGTACTCTCCCGGTACGCCTCGTCCCGGGAGCTCGCCTGATCGGCGCGCGAGCGCGGGTTCCACCGCGCCGCCTCGAGCCCCCCACCGTCGCGTCCGCCGGCCGAACCCCCCGCCCGTTACTTGACCCCTGATCCGAGCGGGCGGTCCCACCCGACCGGCTCAGTCGATGTTCCGTGGAGCTCCCGTGGGAGCGGACGGTGGTCGGCACCTCAGGGTCGATGGCATCCGGACCGTGGACCGGCGGTCCGCTGAGGTGCGACCCGCCGGCACGGCGGGGCGATCGGGCCGCCCCCCACGGGCGACGGAAGAGACCCGTGGGAGCTCAGTGGGGCGCCAGCGTGTATCGGACCGAGACCGAAAGCGACGCTCCCTGCACTCGGATCGCGCCGGATCCCGGTGAAGCGACGTAGCCCGTGACATGGCCCACGTGGAACGTGTACGTCCCGTTCGTGAGGTAGAGGACGACGGTCGTGCTAGTCGACGGAACGGTCATCCCACCCGCGTTCACCTGCCAGGCGGTACTGCCGGGCAGCCCCGACTCGGTGAAGGTGACCGCGTAGGCGAACCGAATGTGGAGGGACGACGCGTGGGAGAACGCCACGGTTCCGCTCGCCGCGATCGAGCCGCCGGCGAATTTCACGAGGGTCGTTAACGAGCCGACGGAGACCACCGCGTACGAGTACGTTCCGGGGGTCAGGTTGTGCGCGACGATCTTGTTCGTGGTCGAACAGAGCGTAGAGCCGAAGATGACGCACCAGTGGGTACCGACCGCGAGTCCGACCTCATGGAAACCGAGCGAGGGAGTGGAGCCGCGGAGGAACGTGACGTCCTGTACGACGCTGCCCCCGTTCACCACGATGTTGCCGGACGGAGGGAGGACCGAGGAGACCCGATAGCCGTTCGGACCCGCAACGACGTACGGCTGGCTCCCGTTGCCCACCGAGAAGGAGATCGAGGTACCCATCGTGTGCTGCAGGACTCCGTCCAACGCAGCGGACCAGCTCTTCGGGTGGTTCGTCGGCAGGCCGCTCTCGACGAACGTCACGGTGTATCGGACCTGGGTGAACGAGACCCCGAGCGACACCGGAGCGCCGGTGACGGGGAACGAGCCGGTCGCCTGGGTCGGAACCCAGCCGGAAACGTAGTCGACGGTGTAGCCGAACGTTCCGTTCGGGAGGTGGAAGACCACCATCGGCGACGAGGAGGAGACCGCGTGGGAGTTGATCGAAATGCTCCACGCCGTGCTCACCGGGAGACCCGACTCGGTGAACGTGACCGCGTACGTCACCTGGGTGAACGACACGCCCGCGGACAGCGCGGCGCCGTTCA
Source organism: Thermoplasmata archaeon (assembly GCA_049675585.1). GTDB lineage: Archaea > Thermoplasmatota > Thermoplasmata > Lutacidiplasmatales > UBA184 > Lutacidiplasma. The sequence continues at coordinate 24,805 of JBAUAJ010000175.1, read as the reverse complement.
CGTGCTCGGAGCCGGTGTGCGCGGTAGGCGCGTAACCGGCCACATAGTTCACGGTGAAGCCGTACGTCCCGTTCGGCTCGCTGAACGTGATCACCGCGGTCGTGGAATTGTGCGTGTTGCTGTCGATCGTGATCGACCAGTTGGTCCCGGTCGGAAGCCCCGACTCGGTGAACGTCAGGGTGTAGTTCACTTCGAGATAGACCAGGGTCGGCTCCGTGACCGCCGCGCCGTTGACGAGGACGCTTCCGGCGTGGGGCAGGGTGGTCTGATGCCATCCCGAAACGTCAGCGATCGAGTAGGAGTAGGAGCCGTTCGCGACGGTGAACAACAGGCTGTCGGTCCCTCCGTCCGATGTCAGGGATTCGATCGAAGCTCCTACGGTCACCTCGAAGGTCTCGCCGATGGGGAGACCGCTCTCGGAGAACGTGATCGAGTAGAGCGACTTCGTGAAGGCGAGCGTCGGTTCGGTCACGGAGGCGCCGTTCACGACCACATTCCCGTTGTACGGGATCGCGGTCTGGTGCCAGCCGGAGACATCGCTGACGCTGTAGGCATAGGAGTTGTTGATGAGGCCCGTCCAGGTGAGCGAATCGGCCCCGCCGTTGGTGGTCAGCGACTTCGGAACTCCCCCGACCGAGACCTGGAACGTCTGCCCCGAAGGAAGACCGGTCTCCGTGAACGTGACCGAGTACGTCACCTGCACGTAGGCCAGCGTCGGCTCAAGGATCGCGCCGCCGTTGACGACGATCGACCCATGGTAGGCGAGCGTGTGCTGGTGCCACCCGGAGATGTCGAGGATCTGATAGGCATAGGACGGGGCCGGCGCGCTGCTGTTGGGAACGGAGAAGCTGACGGAATCCGTCCCGCCGTCCGTCACGACCGACGCGGCGGTACCGTTCAGGGTGACCTGGAAGTTGAGAGACGAGGGGAGTCCGCTCTCGGAGAAGGTGACCGTGTAGTTCTTCTGAGTGTACACCATCGTCGGCTCGGACAGCCCGGCACTGGTGAGCACGAAGCTGCCGTGGTAGGGCAAGGTCGTCTGGTGCCAGCCAGAAATGTCGGTGATGACGTAATTGTACGATCCGGCGCTCTCAAAGAATCCGATCGAATCGGTGCCTCCGTCGGTTGTCGTCGCAGAGGTACCGTGACCGGTCAGGGTCACCTGAAACGACTTTCCGCCGGGCAATCCCATCTCGGAGAAAATCACGGGGTAGCTAGAATCGGGGTGAACGGCCTGGGAGGCTGGGCCCGCGAACGCGTGGGCTGAGGAAACCCCCAGAGCGGACGTGCCGGACGAGTGCGTGACCGTATCACGGGGAGCCGCCGCGATGATCGCGAGCGACGAGGCCACCATGACCAAGACGACAAGTACCGCGAAGAGCCGAGCGGGCGTGGATCGCGCCATCGTCTTGTGAAGGTATCTGCGCTACATAATCCTGCCCGACCGGCGATATACGGACCGCCGCGGGCCCGGGCGCTCATCTCCGACCGCACCGCCGGTCCGGCACCCTCGGAGACGGCGTTCGACCGGTCGCTCGAAGCGAACGCCCGGCGACCGGTGTTGAGGGTTCAACTACTCCGCGGAACCCCGCCGTTTCACGCGTGGTTTACGGCTCCGGAGGGGGCGGTTGTTCGGGGTCCTCGATGGACGAACGACTGGGGTGTCGAGTCGGACCCCCCGGCCGCCCGGTCCCGCCTCCGTGTCGCTCAGAATCCGCCCGATCGCCTCCAGCGTTTCCCACCAGCGGGTGGTGGTCTCGACTCCGAACGCGCGTTCAACGACCTCGTTGGGGTAGACCATCCGTGGTTCGATTCGGCGGCAGACGCCCATCGCGAACTGTCGGTCGATCGCGAGCACCCGAACTCCCCAGACCGAGGGAGAGGGAACCTCGATCGGGAGCCGAACGGCGTTGGAAAGGGGGGCCCTCGCCACACAGACGAAGTTCCGTACACCCGGAGGAAGCGGGTGGGGCTGGGGCGGGCCGGCCCGGAGCAAGCGGTCGATCTCCCGAGCCGGTGTGACCATGATCGCAGCCTGGAAGGGGAGCTTCGCCTGCAGGGCCGAGCGGACCGTCCCGGCGGCGGCTTGGGTCCGCGCCACGAACGTGCCCGCCGCTCCGATGCTGACCAGACCGAGCGCGGGGAGCTCCTGGGCCAGTTGACTTGGACGAAAGATCCTCCCGCCGACGTTCGCCCCTCGCAGGAAGACGACCCATCCGTCGGAGGAAGGCCGTGGAGGGGCGGTCATCCATCGATCTCCGCGCCGAACCGACTACTCGGGGGATCGGGATTTCGGGCGTCGGGCGGCCGGGCCTCGCTCCTCTTCGGAAGCGGCGGCCTCCAGAAGCTTCTCGAGCAGACGCTCGTGCTTCCGCTCGTCGGCCTCCATGCTGTCCCATAGGATCCGCATCATGCCTCCGAGCTCCGGGCCGAGTTCGACCTCGCTGGACGCCTCCGCCTCGTGCTCCCGTCGGATCAGATGCTCCACGTCGGCCCGCGTGATGCCGGTCGGCGGGCTCGACACGGTGCCGCGATCGAGATACGCGGCCAACGAAGCCACGATCTCCGCGTGCCGCAGGCTGTCGGAGGCGATCTGACGGAAGAGCGCGCGCGTCAGCTCGTCGCGGGATCGCTGCGCGAGCCGCATGCACTCGGCCACGGCGTTCTGTTCTCCCGCGATCCGATTCCGAAGCCAACCCGGGACCTTGCGCGCGAGGGCGGGCGGCAGCGTCGGAGGAGGGCCGCTCGAAGGGGCCCCCCCCGCGCCCCGGCGCTCCCCGAAATCGATCGCGGCGCTGAGCAGCACCTTCGGACCGGGCGCGCCATTCCGGAGCTGCTGCGCGGCCCGGCGGGCGATGCCGCGCGCCTCCTCGTCCGAGAGGTAGGCGGAGACGGTCGGCCCGAGCCGCTTTCCCGACAGGTACTGGGAGATCGACGACGGGACCAACCCGAGCAGCACGGCCGCCTTCCGCTCGGAAAGGCCCGAAGTTTCCACGAGCTCCCGCGCCACCAATGCCTGCATCACCTGGACGCAGACGACGGGCGACGGGGGAGGGTCGGACACCTCGAACCTACGGCCGCGGAGCGTACATAGCGGCTCGCGCCGAGGGCGGGTCCGCGGCGGCCGTCGACGTCGCTCCCGGGGCCGTGCGGAGATCTCCTAGATCGCGTTGACCGCGAATCCAATGAGGAATCCGACCATCACGCCGAGGTAGACCAAGCGGTTGCGGTGGATCGACGCCTCCCGCGAGTCGAGCGGGCGGAAGGCGACCCGCATCATCGGGAGGATCACGTAGGCGATGGCGCCGATCGCGAGCGCGTCGAAGATCACGAGGAACAGGTTGTTGCTCCAGTGATACCCGATCACGCCGCCGATGATCGTGGGGAGCCCGCCGACCAGGAACAGCCCGACCATCATCGGCACGCCCCGACGCGCGTTCGTGCCGAGGAACGGGGAGGCGATCGGAAACCCTTCGGTCACGTTCTGGAGGAAGAACCCGACGAAGACCACCGCGAGGATCCCGACCGCGCCGGTCGTCCAGCTGACGCCGAACACCAGCCCCTCGGTCAGGTTCTGGAGCCCGATCCCGAGCGCGATGATCAACGCGGTGGTGCGCGGGCCGCCGTCCGCCACGGCCTCCGCGCTCCGGGGGTAGTTGTCGACGGCGAACAACGCGAGGAAGGCGGCCCCGAAGGCGACCCCGAAGGCCACGGAGTAGCCGAGATCCGCGACGTACCCGTTCGGGTACAGGATCGTCGCGACGTCGGAGAAGACATCCGCGAGCAGGAACACGAGAATGCCGATTGCCGCCGCGTTGAGCCCGACCGCCCAGCGGCCCTGGGCGCGCCGACTGTAGACGATGGGGAGCGAAAGGAAGATCGATAGCCCCATGATCGCCGTCAGCGCGATGAACAGGGGAAAGTTGCCCATGGTCGCTCTGGAGGGAACGGACTGGAGTCCCGACTTAAGCGTTGTGTCCGTGAACCAGCTACGTACGACGTTCACGCTGTGAATAAGCGACCTTCCTTCACGCTCCGGGGATGGATACGAAGCCTCCCTTGGCGCAAGCTCAAATCGGGCCGGGACCCCCGGGAACATCGGGCGGCCTCACACGGACGACTTACTCCGTCGCCAGCGACCCTTTAAGTTACCTTACGTTATTCAGTAACCTGAGGTAATCCATGTCCGAACCCATCCGATCCATCGTGCGCCGCTTCCCGGGAGTCCCGACCCTCGAGGGGGCCGGAGTCCACTTGCGCCGATCGTTCTCGAACAACGAGGTCCCGCTGTTCGACCCGTTCCTCCTCCTCGACCGATTCGGGTCGGCGAACCCCGAAGAGTACATGGCCGGCTTTCCGTGGCATCCTCACCGGGGAATTGAGACCGTCACCTACGTGCTCGACGGCCGCGTCGAGCACGGCGACACGCTCGGCAACTCCGGCGTCATCGGCCCCGGAGACGTCCAGTGGATGAACTCGGGCAGCGGGATCGTCCACCAGGAGATGCCGAAGCGGAGCGACAACCCGAATCTCGCCGGGTTTCAGCTCTGGGTGAACCTCCCGGCGAAGGAGAAGATGTCGGTCCCGGCATACCGGGGTCTCGGCGCCTCCGAAATCCCCGAGACTCCCACCGACGCGGGCGGCGGCGTCAAAGTCGTCGCGGGGTCGTACGGAAAGGTCCAGGGACCGGTGCGGGGCATCCCCGTCGACCCATCGTACTTCGATGTTCGGCTCGCTCCGGAGGAGGCGTTCTCCTGGTCGCCGCACCGGGGCCACACCGTCTTCGCTCACGCCGTTGACGGGCAGGGCAGCTTCGAAGGGCCGGACGCAGCTCCCGTCTCCTCGGGGGAGACCGTCCTGTTCGGTGCCGGGGGCGACATCCGGGCGCGCGCCGGGCCGAACGGCTGGCGATTCCTCCTCGTCTCGGGCCGCCCGCTCCACGAGCCGGTCGCCTGGTACGGACCGATCGTGATGAACACGCGCGCCGAGCTCGCCGACGCAGCCCGCGAGCTGCGCACCGGCGATTTCATCAAGCACCGGCGGCCGATCGTCGAAGAGTAGGCCCGCGACCCCCCGCTCCGAGCGTCTCGCCGATCGCGTGCTGAAGGACCGCGGCGGCGCGCCGGAGCTCCGCGACGGACAGCGATTCGCGAGCGGTGTGGTCCAGGTGGGCATCCCCCGGGCCGTACGCCGCCCCCGGGATCCCCCACGCCGCGACCGCGAGGTTCAGGTCGGAGGTTCCGCCTTTCCTCCAGAGCGTCGGGCGGGCGCCACCGGCCCGAATCCCGGCTACCAGGGCGGCGGCCACGGGGTTCGTCGTAGGTAGCTCGACCGGCTCCACCTCTGCGATCCGCCGGAACGTGGGGCGGCCCGGCTCGCGCGGCAGGTCGCCGAACAGTCCCGCCACGGAGAGTCCGGGCGGCAGCCGTACGTCGAGCGTCACCGAGGCGATCTCCCGATCCCCCGGAGGACCGGACGCCCAGGAAACGATCTTGACGGTCGGCGACCGGAACATCGACTCCGTTCGTCGCGCCGCGGCCCAGGCGCGCACCGCCCCGACCCAGTCGATCGCACGGTCCGCGGTGGTCGGAGCGGGGGAAGAGAAATGGGAACGACGGCCCCGGAACGTCGCCTCGAAGCGGGCGACCCCTTTGTATCCGATGGTGACGCCGTCCCAGCCGCTGGGCTCGCCGGCGATCACCGCGTCCGGGCGGCGGCCGCGCAGGAGAAATCGGGCACCTCGGCTATCGGTCTCCTCGCCAACGGCCGCCACGATCCGCAGGGTCCCCGGCCCCGAGTACCCCCGCCCCGCCCACAGCGCGGCGACGAGCGCGCCCTTCGCGTCGACCGTGCCTCGCCCGTGGATCCGGTCGCCGCGCCGTCGGATGGGCCGGTCCCCTTCCACGGTGTCGATATGGCCGAGGAACAGGAGCTCCGGTCGACCCCGACCGACGATCGCCACGCCGTTGCCGGCGGCGTCGATCCGGCTGCGATAGCCGAGTCGGCCGGCGATCCGGACGAACTCTCGGACCGCGGCCGCTTCGTGGCCGCTCGGGCTGTACCGCGCCACCAATCGGGCGAGCAGGTCGGCCGGATCATCCACGGCCGATCACCGCCTCGACGGCGTCGAGCCCCCGGTTCCAGTCATCCTCCTCGATCACCAGCGGGGGCAGGAGCCGGAGCACGGTCGAGCCGGCCGGCAGCGCAAGGAACCCGCGTTCCTCCAACGCCGAGAGGACGGGCGCCACCCGATCCCGCAGCTCGATCCCGATCATCAGCCCGAGGCCCCGAACCTCCCGGACGCGCGACGCGGGCAGCGAGGCGAGGCGCTCGAGCCCGACCCGACCGAGTCGGGCCGCTCGCTCCGGGAGCCGGTCGCGCACCGTTCGTTCGAGCGCCGCGACGCCAGCGGCGCAGGCGAGCGGATTGCCGCCGAACGTAGAATGGTGCGTCCCCTGGAACCGCGCTTCCACTTCCGAGGTCGTCACCGTCGCCCCGATCGGAACGCCCCCCGCGAGCGACTTCGCGAGGACGAGGAGATCGGGCACGATCCCCGAGTGCTCGAAGGCGAACAGCCGTCCCGTGCGGCCCACCCCCGTCTGCACCTCATCCCAGGCGAGCAACGCCCCCGATCGGTCGGCTACCTGCCGGGCGGAGGCGAGGTACTCGGGCCGGCCGACGTGGACCCCCCCCTCGCCCTGCACCGGTTCGAGCAGGATCAGGGCGGTCCGTTCGTCGACCGCGCCGGCGAGCGCCTCGGCGTCGTTGTACGGCACGTGGACGAACTCGGGCACGAGCGGCTCGAACGGAGCGCGGAACTCCTTCCGCCAGGTCGCGCTGAGCGCCCCGTAGGTTCGACCGTGGAAGCCGCGCATGGCGGCGACGACCTTGGGCCGGCCGGTCGCGGAGCGGGCGATCTTGATCGCCGCCTCCACCGCCTCGGTACCCGAATTGGAGAGGAAGACCCGCGCGAGCGCGGGGGGAAGGAGGCCGGTCAGTTTCTCGAGGAACGCCGTCCGGACAGGGCTCGCGTAACCGGTCCCGAGATAGATCAGCTCGGCCGCCTGCGCCTGGATCGCGCGGACGACCTCGGGATCGGAGCTCCCGATGTTCCCGGCCCCGTGGGTCGCCCCGAGGTCGACGAACGAGCGCCCGTCGGCGTCCCAGAGCCGCGCCCCGGCGCCACGGACGATCGTGCGACGCGGCCGAGCGCCTTCTCCGAACTCCCGGTCGATCGGGCTCATTCGATCACCGTTCCGTGGCCCGCGAGCGCGTGCGCGATCGGCGCGTCGACGTCGGACGGTCCGATCACGACCCGGCCGACCCCCGCCGCGATCGCGTCCCGGGCGGCGACGAGCTTCTTGCGCATCCGTCCCTCCGCGAGCGGCAGGAACCGCTCCACCTCTGCGCGGGGGATGCGGGCGACGAGCGAGGTCGGGTCGTCCCTTCGGGCGAGCAGCCCCGGCACGTTCGTGAGCAGGACGAGCGCCTCGGCCGAGAGCGCGCCCGCGACGGCGGAGGCGACCCGATCGGCGTCGACGTTCAGCAGTTCCCCGGCCTCGGTGACGGCCGGCGGACCGACGACCGGCACCAGCCCGGCAGCGCGCAGGGTGGAGAGTAGGGAAGTGTCCACCCGCTCGATCGTTCCGGAGAGGTCGTCGGTCAGGTGGATCACCTTCCCGTCGACCAGCGCCCGCGCCCCGGTGCGTTTTCGGGCGAGGAGCAGACGCCCGTCCACACCCGAGAGGCCGACCGCACGGACCCCGCGGGCTCCCAGGCCGGCGACGAGGTCGGTCTGCACCTTGCCGGCGAGCGCGAGGACGAGCACCTCGAGATGCACCGCGTCGGACCGTCGGGAGACGACCCCGCTCGGTGTCGTGTAGTAGACGGCCGGCCGACCGAGGGCGACCCCGAGCCGATCGACCTCGGCGGAACCGCCGTGCACGAGAAGGTACTCCGGATGGGCCGCGATCTCGTCGAGGACCCGTTCGGTCCGGTTGCCGGGCGCCCCGCCGATCTTGACGACGATCGTCATGCGGTCGTCCCTAGATCGGGTGAAGCCCGGCGAACTCGAGCCCGGTCGTCTCGGGGTGGCCCGTGCGGACGTTGAAGCACTGCACGGCGTTCCCGGCAGCTCCCTTGCCGAGGTTGTCGATCGCGGCGAGGAGCACCAGACGGTCGGCGTGGCGGTCGAGCGCGAACCCGAGGTCGCAGTAGTTCGTGCCGGCCAGGATCTTCGGCTCGGGCTCACGGTAGATGCCGTCCGATTCGTGGACGATCCGCACGAACGGCTCGTCGCCGTAGGCCCCGCGGTACGCCGTCCAGATCTCCTTCTCGTCGAACGGGCGGGTGGTCGGGAGATGCACGGTCGAGAGGACTCCCCGAACCGCCTCCACGGAGTGGCACGTGAGCGCGACCCGGGTCCCGGTCTCCTGCTCGATTTCCGCCGTATGGCGGTGGCCGGTCGGGGCGTAGGCGCGCATGACGCCCGATCGCTCGGCGTGCTGCCCCGCCGGGCCGGCATCGCGGCCGCTCGCGGACGAGCCGCTCTTCGCGTCGATCACGACCCGGGTCCGGTCGACCCCGTCGAGCGCTGCGATCGGGCGGAGGGCGAGGATCGACGCGGTCGCGATGCACCCGGGGACGGCGATCAAGCGGGCGTGGCGGATCTCCTCGCGGTACACCTCGGGAAGCCCGAGGACGCTCTCCGCGAGCAGCGAAGGGGCCGGGTGCTCCTTCCCGTAGTAGACGGGGTAGGCGGTCGCGTCCTTCAGCCGGAAGTCGGCGGAGAGGTCGATGATCGTTCCGCCGGCGGCGAGGAGATCCGGCATCGTGCCCATCGACTCTCCGTGGGGAGCGGCGACGAACGTCGCGTCCGCCGGTCGAAGCGCAGAGCGCGGCTCGAACCGGAGGTCAGTGCGCTTGCGCAGGTTCGGATGGGCGCGCCCGACCGCCTTCCCCGGCATCGAGTCCGACGTCACCTGGACGACCTCCGCGCCCGGGTGCCCGAGCAGGAGGCGGAGGAGCTCGCCGCCGACGTAGCCGGAGCCCCCCACGACGGCGACCTTCTTCATCGTCGGCCGACCCCCACACAGTAATCGACGATCGCGCCGGCGACGTCCGCGTTCGTCGCCGCGGCGAGCGCCTTGAACTCGGGCGTCGGGTTGACCTCGTGGACGACGAGCCCATGCGGGGACTCCATCAGGTCGACCGCCAGCACCCCTCCACCGACCGCGCGGGCGGCGGCGAGCGCGAGCTCGGTGAGCGCCGGGGTAAGGGGGGCGTTCTCAGCAACGGCGCCGCGGGCGGCGTTCGTTCGCCAGTCGGTCGACCGGCGGTACATCGCGGCGATCACCGAATCGCCCACCACGAAGACGCGCAGGTCGCGATCGGGTTTCGGCACGAACTCCTGCACGTAGAACACCGAGTGGATCGGCGAGGCGAGCGCCTCCTTGTGCTCGAGGATCTGCTCGGCCGCTTCTCGGTTGTCGACCTTGGCCATCAGTCGCCCCCACGATCCGACCGCCGGCTTCAGCACCGCGGGGTATCCGATCTGATCGATCGCCTTCAGCGCCGCTTCTGCGGAGAGCGCGACGACCGTGCGGGGCGTGGGGATCCCGCGTTCGGCGAGGCGCAGCGAGGTGAGGATCTTGTCGCCGGCGAGCTCGACCACCTCGGGGGCATTGACGGTCGAGACCCCATAGTGGGCGAAGCAGCGGGTCGCATAGACCGACCGCGTGTGGCTCACCGAGCGATTCACGACCACGTCGGGGAGGTGCTCCGGGCGCTCGAGCCCGAACGTCACCTCCCCGTCGTCCCACCGTTCGACCTCGATCCCGCGTGCCTGCGCGGCGGCGAGGATCGCCTTCTCCTCGGGGCGGATGATCGTGTAGAAGACGCCGAGCCGGAAGCCGTTACTCACCCCAGTCCTCGGCTTCCTTGGGCGCCGGCTGCACGGCGAACGGCTCGGTCGCTTGGACCTCGAGCTCGGACCCGCAGTCGCGGCAGGGGAATACCTCCCCCAGGATCTTGTCGTGGCTCTCGACGCTCGCGGCGCATTCGGGGCATTCGGTCATCGATGTTCCTCCTTGATGAGCTCCTCGATCTGCTCGACCCGACGGCCGAGCGAGGAGAGGGATTCGGCCCGGGCGCGGAGGCGCTCGCGGGCGAGGGCGATCTGGCGTCCGACAGCCACGCTGCTCGGTCCTCCCGGCGACGCGCGCCGGTTGATCGCCGCCTGGGGGTCGACGAGGGAAGAAAGATCTCCTCCGACGGAAGGGAACTCCGCCCGAAGCGCGTCGGCCGTGAAACCGACCGAGCCCGAGGCGAGCTTCGCCACCTTCTCGTGGGCCTCGCGGAACGGGATCCCCTCGGAGACCAGCCGCTCGGCGACGTCCGTCGCGATGAGCTCGGGGTCGGAGGCGGCCGCGCGCAGTCGAGCGCGGTCGTAGGTGAGGTCGCGGAGGAGCCCGGTGAGCGCGACGATCGACTCCCCGACGCTGCTCACGGAGTCGAAGACGGTCCGCTTGTCCTCCTGGAGGTCACGATCGTAGGCGAGCGGGAGCCCTTTCAGCATCGTGAGCAACGCCACTAGATCACCGACGGCGCGGCCGGCCCGGCCGCGGACGAGCTCGGCGATATCCGGGTTCCGCTTCTGGGGCATCTGACTGCTCCCCGAGCCGAGCGCCGCCGTTCGTTCGAGGAACCCGAACTCCTTCGTGGCGTGCACCACGATCTCCTCGCCGAGACCGCTCGCGTGGACCGCGGTCAAGGCGAGGTCGAACAGCAGTTCCGCGAACGGGTCGCGGTCGCTGACCGCATCGAGCGAGTTCTCGAACGCCCGGTCGAACCCGAGGCGTCGGGCGACGTACTCGGGGTCGATGGGGAGCGTCGACCCCGCCAGGGCCCCCGCCCCGAGCGGAGAGACGTTCGCACGCGCGGCGGTCGCGAGCAGGCGGTCGAGGTCGCGGTCGAACCGCCAGAAGTGGGCGAGCAGAGTATGGCCGACGGTCACAGGCTGCGCCCGTTGCAGGTGGGTGTACCCCGGCATCGGGGTGGCGGCCTCCGCTTCGGCTCGGGAGAGAAGTACCTCGAGCAGCTGATGGACGAGGTCGCCGAGCGTGCGCACCGCGCTGCGCAGGTACAGCCGTTCGTCGAGCGCGATCTGGTCGTTTCGGCTCCGGGCGGTGTGGATCTTGCCCCCGACGGGCCCGAGGAGCTCGGTCAGCCGGAGCTCGATGTTCGTGTGGACGTCCTCGAGCTCGGGTCGCCACGGGAACGTGCCCGCGTCGACCTCCCGGCCGATCGACCGGAGTCCCCCAACCAGCGTTTCCGCCTCGTGGGGGGAGACGATCCCCGATCGGCCGAGCATCTCGGCGTGGGCGACGCTGCCCGCGAGGTCGAACGGCAGCAGGGCGCGATCGACCGAGAGGGAGCTCAGGAACGCGGCCTGGGAGCTCTGCACGTACGACGGCGCCGCGGCGCGGCGGCGGGGCGCACCGGTTCGCGACGTCATGCTCCCGGTTGGGCGCGGGTCGCGCGCGCCATCGCCGGGTCCACCGGAGCCGCCGGGGGCGGGATCGCCGCCCACGTGCGCACCGGGAGTCCCCAGACGTAGATGAATCCCTCCGCCATTTCCTGCCGGAACTGGTCCCCGGAGGAGTAGGTCGCGAGGTGGTGTTGGTAGAGCGAGTAGGGGGAACGGCGGCCCGAGACCGACGCCGAGCCCTTGAAGAGCTTCACGGAGACGTCGCCCGTCACCCGTTCCTGCGACACGCCGACGAACGCGTCGAACGCGCTGCGCAGCGGACCGAACCAGAGCCCGTCGTAGATCAGCTGACCGTAGCGGTTCTCGATCCCCCGCTTGACCTCGAGCAGGTCCCGCGGCAGCACCATCGCTTCGAGCGCCTGGTGGGCCCGGATGAGAACGACCGCGGCGGGGCACTCGTAGACCTCACGGGACTTGATCCCCACGACCCGCGATTCGAGGTGATCGATGCGGCCGACCCCGTTCGCCCCGGCGATTCGGTTGAGTCGGGCGATCAGATCGTGGAACGGGAGCGTAACCCCATCGAGGGTCACCGGCGCCCCCCGCTCGAATCCGAGCGTGACGTAGGTCGGGGCGTCCGGAGCGGCGGCGGGGGACCGGGTCCACCCGTAGACCTCCTCGGGCGGCTCGACCGCCGGGTCCTCGAGGATCCCGCACTCGACCGACCGACCCCAGAGGTTCTCGTCGGTGCTGTACGGGGACGCCTTCGTCGCTTCCACGGGGATCCCGTGGGTGCGGGCGTACGCCACCTCCTCCTCCCGGGTCATCTTCCATTCGCGCGCGGGGGCGATCACCCGGAGTTCGGGGGCGAGGCTCCCCGTCGAAAGGTCGAATCGAACTTGGTCGTTCCCCTTCCCGGTGCAGCCGTGCGCGACGTACGACGCTCCCTCCCTCCGGGCGACGTCGACCAGATGGCGGGCGATCAGCGGGCGGGCGAGCGACGTGCTGAGCGGGTAGACCCCCTCGTAGAGCGCGTTCGCCCGGAGCGCCGGGAGCAGGAACTCCGACGCAAACTCGGCGCGCGCGTCGGCCACATAGGCGCCCACGGCGCCGGAGGCCTCCGCCTTCCGCCGCACGGTCTCGAGGTCGACCGGTTGGCCGACGTCGACCGTCACGGCGATGACATCGAGATCCTTGTGTTCCCGTAACCACGGGATCGCTACGGAGGTGTCGAGCCCCCCCGAGTACGCCAGCACTACCTTGTCGCGCACCATTCAGGGATTCGGGGAGAGTTGGGGGACGTCCCGTGCGGATTTATACCATGTGGCCGTCATGCGACATGATTGGGCAGATTTGTCCAAAATAGGACACACATGCCGGACCCTCCGGATTCGATCGCTCACCGCGTACGCGAGTATCTCGACGCGCACCCCGTCCTCGCGGACGCCCTGCGGGTCGGGATCGCCAATCACTCCGCGGTGGCCCGTCGGATCGCCGAGGACCTGGGAGTGCGCCAGACCGACGCGATCGTCGCCGCCTGTCGGCGGTATCCCCGAGGGCGCAGCGAGCTCTCCCGGGACGCCGGCGTGCGGCGCGTCCTCAAGAAGAGCCGCATCGAGACCCGGACGAAGGTCGCGGCGATCACGCTCCAGCAGGGGGCGGATGTCCTGCAACGCCTTGGGGACGTCGTCGAGGAGCTCCTCGACGAGAGCTCGCTCTGCCGCGTCATCCAGGTCTCCCGGGGCACGGTCGTGCTCGTCGACGAGGACTCCGTGCCGCGGGTGCTCAAGCCGCTGCGCGAGGGCCAGGTCGTCCGGGTACGCAAGGGCCTCGTGGAAGTCGCGGTGACGAGCCCCGAAAGCATCGAAGAAACCCCGGGGCTGCTCCGGCTCCTCACGGGGGTCCTCTCCAGCCAGGGGATCAACATCGTCGAGGCGCTCTCCTGCTACACCGACACGATCTTCCTTCTCCACCAGCCCGACCTGAGCGCGGCGGTCACGGTCCTCACCAAAACGCTGAACTAGCGCCCCGACCCAGGGGGATCGAGTATGACGATTTTCGAAAACGACATAATCTTATGACCCACCCGGGGCTGTCGCCTCGATGGATTCTCCGGGTCCGGAGACTCTCGACACCGGCGGGCCCCCGGCCGCAGCCATCGTGTTCGCGCCGCGCGAGCGGGTGCTCGTCCTGGCGATCTACCTCGGGATCCTCGCCGCGACGGCGGTCGGCTTCGCCGCGGTCGGCCTGATCGCCCGCACGTTCCCGGTGTTCATCGGGCTCGCGGCCCTCTCCTACATCCTCGGGCTGCGTCACGGGGTCGACGCCGACCACATCTCCGCGATCGACAACACCACCCGAAAGCTGCTCCAGCAGGGGAAGCGCCCGCTCACCGTCGGAACCTGGTTCTCCCTCGGCCACTCCACGATCGTGGTCGCGCTCATCGTCGCGCTCGTCGTGGCGGTGGATGCGGTATCGAGCGTCATCCCGGCGATCGCGACGGTCGGCACGCTGATCGGCACCGGGGTCTCGGGGGCGTTCCTCTACCTGATCGGGCTGATCAACCTCGTCATCGCGATCGAGATCTACCGGATCTTCCGCCGACTGCGCTCGGGGGAACTCGACGCCAAGGGGCTCGACGAACAGCTCGCCAAGCGCGGGTTCATGAACCGCTACTTCGGCGGATTGTTCCGACTTGTCAACGAGCCGTGGCAGATCTATCCGGTCGGAGTGCTGTTCGGACTCGGGTTCGACACCGCCACCGAGGTGGCGATCATCGCGCTGACGCTCAAGTTCGGGACCGGCGGCGGAGCCGTTCCGATCTGGATGGTGCTGACGCTGCCGTTCCTGTTCACCTGCGGCATGGTCCTCACGGACACGACCGACGGGATCCTGATGCGGTTCGCCTACGGCTGGGCGTTCCTGAAACCAATCCGCAAGGTGTTCTACAACCTCACGATCACGGTGATCTCGATCCTCGTCGCCTTCGCGGTCGGGACGCTCGAGGCGTTGTCCGTCGTCCGCGCCGAGCTCGGGCTATCGGGCGGGATCTGGGGCGACGTCGCCTACCTGAACAGCGAGACGGCCTGGGAGTACCTCGGGTTCGTCATCATCGGGATCTTCGCCGTCTCGTGGCTGGTCGCGGTCGCCATCTACCGTCACTACCGGTATGAGGAGCAGGGCTTTGGAGGACCGCCGCCGCTCGATCCGCCGTCCGATGACGGCCGGGCCCGACCGGCCGAATCTCCGTGACGCGCAAGGTCGTTCGCACCGCCATCTCGCTCGAGCCCGAGCTGCTCGCGGTCCTCGACCGATGGGTGCGCGCGCGCAACAGCGGGAGTCGATCGGAGGCCGTACGCGACCTGATCCGCCGGGAGATCGCGGGAGAGACCCTGGCCGATCCGGACGCCGACGCCCTCGCCGCGGTCGCGCTGCTCTACCGTCATACCGCGCCGAACGTCCAGGCGCGGCTGACCGCCGCCGAGCACCGCTGGGGAGAGCATGTCCGCTCCGCGACGCACATCCACCTCGAAGGCGAGGCGTGCGCGGAGGTGGTCGTCCTCTTGGGCAAGCGTCGCGAGGTCGCGGCCGCTGCGGAGGACCTGCGCGGCGTGAAAGGGATCCTCGGCGGCGGATGGGTCGTCACCTCTCCGTCCGTCGCGGGCGGACGCACCGGCCACCACCATCCCCATTCACGGCCGGGGTAGACCCGTCATGCGCGTCGGGGCCGAGGCGGCGCTCGCTCGGGCGGTGCTGACCGGCTACCTGGGGGTCCGCCCGCGGGAGACCGTCACGATCGAGTCGTGGAGCCATTCCTTGGCGTGGGCCCGCGCGTTCGTCCTCGAGGCTCGGCGGCTGAGCGCGGAGCCGCTCCTCGCGCTGGAGGACGAGGAGACGGTGTTTCATAGTCTGGCGGCGCGCCCGACGCACCGGGTGCCCGTCTCCCCGATCGCGCTCGCGGGGTCGAGCGATGCGCTCGTCTATCTCGGCGGGCCGGAAGCATTCCCCCGCCTCCTCGGGATCCGGCCCGAGGACCGACGCGCCCTGATCGACCGGCACTCTGTGCCCTGGAAGCGCTCGGCGCGGGGGGCCAAGATGCGGGTCGCCCGGCTCGCCATCTCCGAGGCAACGCCCACGGCCGCGGTCCGGTTCGGGTCGGATCTTAAGGCGTGGCGCGACGAGCTCGTGGCGGCGAGCACCGTCCTTCCGGAGCGATTGGCGTCGATCGCCCGCCCGTACACCGGGCGACTCCTGCGGGCTCGGCGCCTCACGGTCCGGCACGCGAACGGCACGGCGCTTACGGCCGAGATCGCTCGGGCCGGAGTCCGATCGGACGACGGCCGATCCGCCCGAGGCCCGCCCCTCTACTCGGTCGACGTTCCTACCGGGCGCATCGTGATTCTCCTGCGTCCGGGGTCGGCCGACGGGCGATGGGAGGCGAACCGCGCGCTCTACGACCGGTTCGCGGAGGAGCCGGTTCAGCTCGGCGCCCAGTTCCGGATCGAGCGCGGCCGGGTCGCCGAGTTCTCGTTCGATCGGGGCGGAGAGTCGTTCGCGGCCGCCTACGGCTCCGGCGGGAAGGGCCGCTCGGACGTGGGAGCGCTCGTCGTGGGTCTCAACCCGAAAATCTTGCGGGCCCCGGAGGTCGGGCCGCTCGCCTCCGGTGCGGTGAGCCTGGTGCTCGGCGGGGACCGGGAAGTCGGTGGCCGCCATCGCACCGGGTTCTCCCGGACGACCTCCCTGGTCGACGCCGATGTCGATCTCGACGGTCGGCCCTGGATCGCCGGCGGCCGACGGGTCGGCTGAGACCCAGCGCCTCTCGAGTTCCCAACGCACGCCGCGGCGGTCGATCGTCGGCGCGGAAACGGGTTAAGGCGACCGGGGGATTGTTCGGCCCGTGCGGAGCTCCTCCGTCGGTCGTGCCTTCTCCGTCGCGCGCCAAGGGATCGAGCTCGGGGTCGACTTCGGGGTGCATTCGGTCGAGGCGCTCCTCTGGATCGCCGAGACGATCGAGGAGTCGGTCTACCACGCCGGCTCGTTGTCGCGGGCTCCCGAGGGGGTTCGATTCTTGCTGCGCAACCCGCCGCTGCGGGCGGGGGCGTTCTCGGCGTTCCGCCTCACGTGGAACGGAGCTCGCGTGGACCCCGCGCGCGTGCGACTGCGCGCGGGTCCCGACGCGGCGTGGCGGACCGGTGCGTCGGTGACCTCCGCCACCCCCGTCGACCTGCTCCCCGGCCGATCGATCGAGGTAACGGCCGGGATTCCCCCGGCCGACATCGGGACGACCGCCACGGTGCGGTTGGAGCTCGAATGCCCCGCGATCCCACCCCTCGTGTGGGTCGAGTTTCGCGATTCCGTGCGGAGCGGGTGAGGGAACTGACGGGCGTTCCAGTCGCCGGCACCCTCCCTCCCGTCGTCGCCCCGCCGGTGCTGTTGCGATCGCTCTCCGCCGCGGTCCTGACCGACGGATCGGGGGAGCTCACTCTGCCGCGGGAGGCGCGCGGAGCGGTCGACGACTGGGGCGGCGTCTATGCGCAGCTCGTCCGGCTGACCGGACCTTGGAGGATCTCGCTGTACGACGGCGTAGAGCAGCACTCTCTCCGTGACGGTCTCGTCTCGGCCGAACGCCGGGGGGACCGCTGGCGGAGCGAGCACTGCTTCGGACGACTTTCCGTATTCCAGGAGATCGCGCCCACCGACCGGCCGGCGGGAGCGATCCGACGGCTCCGATTCGAGGTGTCGGAGGGACCCCCCCTGCGGCTCGTCCTCGACAGCGAGTTCGTCCCCTACCTCCTGCCGACGCTGGTCGAGGGGATCCGGCCGACGACGTTTCGACTGGAGACCTCCGCCACCGGCCTCGCGCTCCGTCAACGGGGCTTTGCCCTGTCGATCCAATCGTCCGTTCCCCCGTCGCATCTCTACGTCGATCGGGCCTCGTGGCTCGGGGGCCACCGGACCGGGCCGATCGGCGTGCTGGGCACGGATCACGAACTCGTGGTCGGGCCGGGCGAGGCGGTCGAGCTGCGCTGCGTGATCGCCGGCGGCCTCGAGCGGGATCTCCACGGGACCGAGTCGAGCGTCGCGACCTGGCTCGGCGATCCCGAGCCGCTGCTCGATCGGGCGGACGCGGGGGAGGTGGCGTGGGTTTCGGCGACTCCCGTCGTTCGATTCCCGGACGCCCCGGAGCTCGAACGAGGGTACGCGGCGGCGCGCGCATCGCTCCGGCGCCTCTACTGCGCCCCGGACGAATCGCTTACGGGACTGGTCGCCGGCTACCCTTGGTACTCGGCGATCTGGGGCCGCGATCTCGCCTGGATGCTGCCGGCGCTGCTCTGGCTCGGGGATTTCGACTGGGTCGCTCGCTCCCTGACGACCATGGCGCGGTTCCAATCGCGGTCGAAGATTCCGTTGCTCGGCGGCGAGCCGGGCGAGCTTCCGATGCAGGTCGCCCCGGGACCGATCTTCCTCTACGGGACGTCCGACACGACCCTGTACTATCCCGAGATCGTCGAGCGATTGGTCCGGCACTCCGGGGACCCGACCGGGGGCGCGGCATGGCTCTCGATGGTCCGGCAGGCGGTCGAATGGGGGATCTCCCGCACCGACCCGACCACCGGGCTCCTGCGGAACGGCGGGGAGGCCGAGGAGATCAGCGCCGCGACCGGGGGTCTCGCGCGCGTCCGTTACGGGATCGATTCGCCGGACACGACGATCTGGGACTCGGCGGACCGGCGGGACCATGCGATCGATGTGCAGGTGCTCTGGCACGGAGCGCTCGCGGCCTCGCTCGCCCTCGACCGGCCGGGGCCGGCTCCGCGAGAATCCGACGTGCGGGAGGCGCTCGCGGCTCGGATCGCGGCGACGATCTCGAGCGCCTACCGTTGGCCGGAAGAGCGGTATCTCGTGGACACGATCCGGTCGGGGAGACCGGTCCGAAGGCTTCGCCCGAACGCGTTGCGGGTCGTGAGCGCCGGATTGATCGCCGGGGCGGAGGCACGGGCGATCGTTCGTCGCGCCGCGGAAGACGACCTGACCGCGCCGTGGGGAGTGCGCACCCTCTCTACCCGCGACCCGATGTACCGGCCGGATGCTTACCACGACGGCCAGGTGTGGACGATCGCCACCGCCTGGGCGGCCGACGCGGCGCTCGCCGCGGGGGAGACCGATCTGGGGATCGACCTCCTGAAGCGCATCGCGGCGCGGTACGACGCCGAGGACGGGCACGCGAACGAGTGCTACCGGGGGGACCGCCCCGACCCGTTCAACTCCTGCTTCCTGCTCGGGTTGAGCGTCGGCCCGTTCGTCTCGATCCTCTTCGATCGGCTCTGGGGGTTGCGGCCGGACGGACGACGCCGCCGGCTCGAACTGCGGCCGAGATTTCCGGTCGGATGGAGCGCCGCCTCGATCGAGGGCCTGCGGCTCGGCCCGGGGGTCGTCACGCTGCGCTACCACGCTCCCACGATCTCGGTTGAATGGTCGGGCCCGGGGGCGCTCGAGCTCGCCGCGCCCGGAGGGATCGTGACCGTGGCTCCGGGCGGTACGGCGACCGTCCCTTCCGGAACCCCCACCGCCGGATCCTGAGCTCGGGGAGACTCCATTATCCGTCCCCCGTTTCTCGTGGAGCGGAATGCCGGACGCGATCGAGGTCCGCGGCCTGGTCAAGCGGTACGGCGAGCTGGCCGCGGTCGACGGGATCGATTTCTCGGTCCCGGCGGGTTCGGTATTCGCTTTTCTCGGACCGAACGGCGCGGGCAAGACGACGACGGTCGAGATCCTCGAGGGGCTCCGCCGACGGAGCGCCGGGGACGTGCGGATCCTGGGACTCGACCCGTGGATCGACGGGCCGGAACTCCACCGACGGATCGGCGTGATCCCGCAGGACTTTCGCTTCTTCGAAAAGATCACTCCGGCGGAGGGGATCGAGTACTACCGGTCGCTGTTCGGGAGCCGGGCCGACCCGAACGCGCTGCTCGAGCAGGTCGACCTGCTCGACAAGCGGTCGGCCCGGTACGATCAGCTGTCGGGCGGCCAGAAGCAGAAGCTGGGGCTCGCCCTCGCGCTGACGAACGAGCCCGAGATCTGCTTTCTCGACGAGCCGACCACCGGGCTTGACCCCACCGCGCGTCGCTCGATCTGGAACGTGATCCGCACGCTCAAGCGGCAGGGTCGGACCGTCTTTCTCACGACCCACTACCTCGAGGAGGCGGAGCTGCTGAGCGACCGGGTCGCGATCATCAACCACGGTCGCCTGATCGCGGTCGGCACCGCGGAGGAGATCATCGGGGCCCACGGCCGGCCGTCGCGCCTCGTCTTCGAGTCGAGCCCGGCGCTCGCGGAGTACTTGGGGTCGCATCTCGGTCTCCCGGTGCGGACCGTGGGCGGCCGCGTCGAAGTGGAACTCGCGTCGCCCCGCGACGCGCTCCGGGTGCTGACGGCAGCCGAGGCGAGCGGTCTACCCTGGGCGTCGTTCGCCACGGTGCGCGACACCCTCGAGGACGTCTTCGTCCGGATGGTCGGCGCGATGGACGAGGGCGCGCTCAAAGCCGAGGTATCCCCGTGAACCCCCGACGCATCGGCGCCGATATCCGCGTGGTCGCGCGCGGCTACTACCGCAACCCCGCGGCGCTGTTCTTCTCTCTCATCTTCCCACTGATCCTGATCGGCCTCTTCGGGCTGATCTTCTCGAACACCGGCTCCTCCACGGTGACCCTCGAGGTCCTGAACGAGGACCACGGCTCTCCGCTGGTCGCTCAGTTCCTAGGGGCGCTCAACAACAATTCGACTATCGTGAAGGTCGCCCTCGTCACCGACCCGTCGGTGACCCCGGCGAACTTCGCTTCCTGGCTCGGTCAGCAGGGGGATGCCGTCGGCCTCGTCATCCCGTCGGATTTCTCGAGCAACGTCTCGACCAATCACTCGGTCAGCCTCACGCTGTACGAGAATCCGGAGGACGCCTCCGTCGCCGGTCAGGCCCAGTTCGCCGTGCTGGCCGTCGCCAACGGCTTCAACCTCGCCGCGGCGCACGGGACCGCGTTGATCGTGGTCTCCCCGGCGCAGGGCGTCGGCAGCCGGACGTACACCTACATCGACTACCTGATCCCCGGGCTGATCGGATTCTCGATCCTGACGAGCCCGATGTTCGCGATGGTCGACGTCGCCTCCTCCTACCGGAAGGAGGGCCTGTTCCGGCAGCTGTC
Organism: Thermoplasmata archaeon; assembly: GCA_049675585.1. Classification (GTDB taxonomy): domain Archaea; phylum Thermoplasmatota; class Thermoplasmata; order Lutacidiplasmatales; family UBA184; genus Lutacidiplasma. Next base: position 4,120 of record JBAUAJ010000175.1, on the reverse strand, counting down.
GCTCACCCCGCTGACCCGCGGCGAGTGGCTCGCGTCGCGGATCCTGTGGTACGTCCTACTGACGTTCGCCTCGGCCGCGATCATGCTCTCGATCGGGGTGGGCGTCTTCGGCGCGCACGTCACCATCGGGACGGGGATGCTTCCGTTCCTGGTCGTCGGACCGTTCTTCTTCGTCTCGCTCGGGATGCTCGCGGGGTCGATCGCCCCGACGCCCGAGACCGCCGCTGTCGTCGGCAACATCATCACGTTCCCGATGATGTTCCTCGCGGGGACGTTCTTCCCGGTGTCGGCGTTCCCGTCGGGGCTTCAGACGTTCGCGCACGTCCTTCCGCTGTACTACGTGATCGACGGGATGAACCAGGTGATGCTGTTCCACAACACGGTGCGCGCCGCCACCGACTTCGGGGTCGTTCTCGTCGCCGGCGTGATCGTCTTCCTGCTCGCCGTCCGGCTCTTCCGGTGGAGGGACGATTGACGCCGACCCCCGATCGCACGCTGTTCCGGGCGACGATGGCCCGCTGGGCGACCGGGGTCTCGGTCGTCACGACCCGGGACGGAACGGCCGACGCGGGGCTCACGGTGAACGCCTTCCTCTCGGTGTCGCTCCAACCGCCGTCCGTCCTGGTGAGCCTGCAGGACGACGTCGATACGCTGCCGCTTCTCGAGCGGAGCCGGGTCTTCGCCGTGAACGTGCTCGCGGCCGACCAGCGTTCGGTCAGCGAGCGGTTCGCCCGTACGGTCCCGGCGGAGGAGAAGTTCCGCGAGCTCCCGTTCCATCGCGGGGCGACGGGCGCGCCGCTGATCGACGGGACGCTCGGCGCCATCGAATGCCGCGTGCTCACGATCTCCCCGGCGTTCGATCATCGCCTGGTGCTCGGCGAGGTCGTGGAACTCGAAGCCGGCCACGACGGCCCGCCCCTCCTGTTCTTCCGGGCCGGATATGCGTCGGCCGAGGGGTCCGACCGACTGGTGCTCCCGCCCCCTCGGAACGCCCCCGAACGGCACTAACCCGGGCGCCACCCGGAGCGCGGCGCTTTAACCCCGCTGGGGCGTTTCCGGAAGGATGGCCACCGAGGAACGGGCGACGAAGGTCGCCATCATCGGAAGCGGGCCGGCCGGCCTCACCGCCGCGCTCTACTGCGCTCGGGCCGAGCTGAAGCCGGTCGTGGTCGCGGGGGTCCCCGCGGGGGGGCAACTGCTCGTCACCTCCGACGTCGAGAACTATCCCGGGTTCCCGGAGGGGATCCAGGGTCCGGAGCTCGTCGATCGGATGCGCCGCCAGGCCGAACGGTTCGGGGCGATCTTCGTCGACGACAACGTGACAAAGGTCGACCTCTCCTGCCGTCCGTTCACCCTCTCGACCGGGACGCACGGGACCGTGCGGGCCGACTCAGTGATCGTCGCGACCGGCGCGAACGCCCGCTGGCTCGGACTCCCGTCCGAGCAACGACTTCAGGGGCACGGGATCAGCGCGTGCGCCACCTGCGATGGGTTCTTCTTCAAGGGAAAGGAGCTCGCCGTGGTCGGCGGCGGCGACTCGGCGATGGAGGAGGCGCTGTTCCTGACGAATTTCGCGACCCACGTCACGGTCATCCACCGCCGGGACCGGCTGCGGGCGAGCCCGATCATGCAGGCGCGGGCCCGGGCCCACCCGAAGGTGTCGTTCCTGCTCCAGACCGAGGTCGCCGAAGTGCTCGGCACCGACCGCGTCGAGGGGCTGCGGATCGTCGACGCGCCGACCGGGACGCAGCGCGATCTCAAGGTCGGCGGTCTGTTCGTGGCGATCGGGCACACTCCGGCCACCGAGATCTTCCGGGGGGTCCTCGACCTCGATCCCGACGGCTACCTGAAAGTCAAGGGAGAGACTCGGACCAGCATCGACGGGGTGTTCGCCGCGGGCGACGTGCACGACCGTCGGTACCGCCAAGCCGTGAGCGCGGCCGGATCGGGGTGCATGGCCGCGATCGACGCCGAGCGATGGCTCGCCGAGCACGAGGCGTGAACGGGACGTCGCGCTCGTGGCCGGATAGCCTTTAATAGCGACCGGTCCGGTGGCAACTCGAGGCGCCGGTGCCGAGCAAAAAGAGCCTCCACATCGAGTCGTCCGGCCAGCTCTGCATCTACTGCGGCGCCTGCGTCGGGATCTGCCCGCTCAACTGCATCTACCTCGACGAGACCCGCATCACGTTCGATGAAGGGGTCTGCACTCGCTGCGAGATCTGCGTGAAGGCCTGCCCCGTCGGCGCGATCGAGATCGGCTGAACGGAGGGGAGCGGAACCGTGGGCCACGACCGCACGACCGACGTACTCGTCGTCGGCGCCGGGCCCGCCGGCAGCATGACCGCGAAATGGGCGGCGAAGAAAGGCGCCCGGGTCGTGATGCTCGAGAAGCGCCAGGAGATCGGGAGCCCGGTGCGTTGCGGCGAGGGGATGAGCAAGGACTGGCTCTCGGAGGTCGGCATCAAGCCCGGCCGCTGGGTGAACCTCGAGGTCGAGGGGGCCCGGATCTACTCGCCGAGCGAGAAGGTCTTTGAGATCAACGAAAAGCACGCGGGCAACGAGGTCGGCTATGTCGTCGAGCGCGACGAGTTCGACAAGCAGCTCGCCATCGACGCCGCGAACGCGGGCGTCGAGATCCTGCTCAAGACCTCCGCCACGTCGATCCTCAAGGAGAACGGCCGGGTCGTCGGCGCGAAGGTCAAGCAGTTCGGCGAGCCGTACGAGATCCGCGCGCCGATCACCATCGCGGCGGACGGCTTCGAGAGCCAAGTCGGCCGCTGGGCCGGCATCACGACGAACCTCGCGATGAAGGACATGGATACGTGCCTCCAGTACCGCATGACGAACGTCGATTGCGACGTCCGCTACTGCGATTTCTATCTCGGCAAGGTCGCCCCCGGCGGCTACGTATGGATCTTCCCGAAGGGCGACGGGCTCGCCAACGTCGGGATCGGCGTCCAGGTCAGCCAGGTCACGAGCCCGGCGGACGCGCGGACGTACCTCGACCGGTGGATCGACAAGCATCCCGGCTACGCGAAGGGGAAGAAGATCGACATGGTCGGGGGCGGCGTCTCGATCGCCCCGCCGCTCCGCCAGACGGTCGCGGACGGGATCATGATCGTGGGCGACGCCGCACGCATGATCGACCCGCTCACGGGCGGGGGGATCGCGAACGGCTGCATCGCCGGCAAGATCTGCGGGACGGTCGCGGCGGAGGCGGCCCAGACGGGCGACGTATCGAAGGAGTTCCTCCAGCGCTACGAGAAGGGGTGGCGGGCGCGGCTCGAGGAGAAGCTGTACCGCAACTGGCTCGCGAAGGAGAAGCTCGTGACCCTCAGCGACGAGACGTTCGACAAGCTGATCGACGCGCTCGCGGGCGTGAAGCTCGAGAAGCTCAATGTCCACAACATCCTCAAAGCGGTCCACACCAAGTATCCCGAGGTGACGAAGGAGTTCGAGGCGTTCCTCTGAACGCCCCGTCTCCAGTTCCGTGCCCGGCGCGCCGAATCGACCGCCCGAAAAGACCGAGGAGCCGGCGCCGGCCGTAGCGTCGGTCCCCACCCCGCCCGAACGATTGGTGCTGCGCCGGCTCGTGCCGAGCCACGTGGCGCTCCTGCTCGACACCTGGAAGGGCGGTCCCCCTCCCGAGGTGACCGGGCCGTTCGAAAAGGCGGAGGCGGCGAACCTCGCGGCCGACTACGCGAACGCGATCTCCGCCCTCGACCTGCTCTCGATCCGTTTCGCCGAGCCCCGCTGGACGAGCCTCCCCGCGCCGTTCCGGGAGCTGCGCGTGCCCATCCCGGCGCCGATGCCCCCCGCCTGGAATCCGGAGAACGCCCTCCCGGCTGCCGAGAAGGAAGCGGCACGAGCGCGGCGTACCGCGGAGCAGCAGCTCGCGCTCGCGGAAGGTTCGGTGGCGTGGGCTGGGGCCCACGCGATCCCCGTCGACGACCTCGCGCCCCGCGTCGCCGAGGCGCGGACGGCGCTCGCGGCGGGCGGTGTGCCACCCGAATTCTACGAGCGCCTCGACGGCGTCTGGACCGATCTGGCCGGACGCCTGCCGCGACCGAAACGCGTCGCCGCCACACCGCCCCCGGCCGCCGAGAGCGCGGCCGAGGCG
>JBAUAJ010000174.1:0-1784 GCA_049675585.1 Thermoplasmata archaeon | reverse complement strand
CCGCCACCTCGTCCAGCAGCGAGCCCGCGATACGGCGGGCCTGCGCGATCGAGGAGGCGCGCAGGTCGGCCTTGCGCCGCGCCGCCAGGTAGGCGGTGAAATCAGCTTCGAACACGGCGAAGCCGGCGTCGCCGCCACCGAGGGCGGCGCGTGCCGACATGGGGTAGACCGCGCCCGGATGGCCGGCCTCGCCGAGGACCCGCCGGGTGAACTCCACCGCCTCGGCCAGCCCAGGCCCATCGAGGTGGTCGGCCTTGTTGAGCACCGCGAACGTCGTCACCGACAGCCCGGCGACCCTGCCCAGCAGGTCCCGTTCGCTCGCCGACACCGGCGGGTCGGCGGCCAGCACGAACACGGCCGTGTCCATCGACTCCAGCGCCTCGTGCGCCGCCTCCGTATCCCACTCGAACACCGACCCGGTGCCCGGCGTGTCGACGAGCTCAACCCCGCCCTCGAGCACCGGCGCGGTCACGTACACAGTCACGCCCGCGATCCGCCGCCGGTTGCCGGGATTCCCCCGCTCGGTTACCAGGTCAGGCAGCGCGGCCAGAGGGTACTTCTCCTCGTGCCCGTCGAGGAACCTCACCTCCGCGCGCTCGTCGTCGCCGTACCGCACCGTCGTCGTGACCGCCGTCAGCGGAGTCACCCCCGATGGCAGCAGATCACGGCCCAGCAGCGCGTTGACCAGAGTGCTCTTGCCTCGCTTGGCCTCACCGGCGACCAGGACTCGCAGCCGCTCCGCATCCAGCCGGTCCAGCAGCGCCGTCAGCTGCTCCCTGTCCCGCTCCGTGCCCAGGACAGCCAGATCGTTCAGCGCACCGGCCAGTGTGTCCGCACTGTTCGGCATCGGCGCCATCCTCCTACCCGCGTCTTCTGATACGCCTGGTAGGGACCGTTGGCGGCGCCGCCGCGTTCCATTGACCCGCGGGTACCGCGGGTACCAGCGCGGCGAGCCCCTCCACCACGCTCAGGCCAGGATAGCCTGTCGCCCCGATCACACGCCGACCGGTGGGCTTCGGCACGCAGGCGGCGGCGCCAACGCGTGTCAGCAGGTCATGCCAGGGCGGTGACCACGGCGATGACGGCGATCAGCGCGATGAGCATGTACGCCAGGTAGGCGTCCAGGCGGCCCGACTGCAGGCGCTTGGCGGCCGTGACGATCGTCATGAAGGCCCCGAGCGCAGGCCGGTAGACGTAGGTCTCGACCACCTCCATGACGTCGGAGGCGTACCGCAGATGCGCGGCGGCTTCTTCCCAGCCGGGATCGGCGCGATCGGGGGGGCCAGACCCGTCGTCGCTGACGTTGTCCTCCATCATGACCTCCCCCACCTCCGCGCGGGTATGCAGGACGCCGGCCAGCACCCGCCGGGTGGGGTTGGCGTAGCCGAACGCGGTGTAGGAGTCGGCGCCTTCGACGCCGATCGTCGCCGAGCGCCAAGCCGGGACCCGGCGCACCCGCAGCAGCCGTGGGCCAGACACCGCCCAGGCGAACAGCACGGTCAGCAGCAGCATCAGCGGCATCTCGACCCACAGCCAGGACGGCGACAGGATGGAGAACCCGGCGAAGGTCGGCTGCAGGACCCACGGGGACTTCAGCGCGCCCAGGGTCAGTGAGGCCGGGACGACGGGCGACAGCCCGGCCGCGATCACCCGGATCTCCAGTGGCGTGATCGCCGCGGTCGCCAGGCAGCCGAGGGCCAGCGCGACTATCGCCAACCGCCCGGCCCAGCCGTACTCGCCCCGGGCCGACCCGGACTCCGCACCGCGACCGAGGACGATGAGGC
>JBAUAJ010000173.1:0-2095 GCA_049675585.1 Thermoplasmata archaeon | reverse complement strand
GATGATAATCGGACTTATAGCGCGACCGCCGCGACGACCCGCGCTCGAACCGCTCCGAACGCCGCGGCCCGATCTGCGCCGCAAAGGTCTGCGCCGCCGCATCTGCGTGGTCGGGCGAGATCCCGATCCGCTCCTTCAGTTGCCGCTTGTCCTCCAGCAAAAACCGATCGCCCTTAAAGGTGTAGGTCACCTGCGTCATCGCCTGCACCAACTCGGGACATGGCGGCAACTGCCCCCCCTGCTTGATCCACTCGGCAAACGTGAAATACATCTCCGCGCGCTTGTTATAGTAGCGCCGGTCATTCGGCTCGCCCGAATACTGCACCGCGATCGGCGACATCCCCAGCAGCCGCAAATTGTCGATCCAGCTCGCCCCATAGCCGCCGGTATTATCGACAAAGCAGGCGTCCGCATCCCAATCCTGCCATTTGCGCGCGACATGGCCCGCCCCCTGGATCCCGTCGATGTTCCGCCACATGCTCGCCGAAAACAGCACCAGCCCCTGCCGCGGGAACATCACGCTCGCGTCGTCTCCCTCCCGCGCCACGTCCACCCCCAGCACCCGCGGCGAATAGGCTATGTCGTGGTCGCGGTAGCTCCGCTTCTCCGCCGCCATCATCTCGTCGGGCCCGATCAGCGTGTTCAGGCTCGACGGCGGAAACTCCCCGAACACATTCACCAGCACCCAGGGGTTGTCCCGACCATATTTTGCTATCTGATCGCGAGCCCACTGCGGATCCACCCGAGGCGAACGCTTCGGATCATCGGGATCCCCGTTGATCCGGACCACATACCAAAGCTTGCGCTCGCTCGTACACGCCCGAAACAAAGGCCCCTCTCGCCGCGAGGTGTTGCCGCCCTGCAAAATATGGCATTCCTTCCCGGTCGCCAGCGCACCCTCGGCCGCCGCCATCACCGCATCCGGGATCCCCCCGCTCTCGTCCAGCACGAACAGCGTGTAATCCGCGTGCAACCCCGCCAACGTCTCCGACTGCGTCAGCGCATCCGCACTCTGCGACCATGTCCGAGCCGTCGCCCACCACGTCTCCGGATGGTCCCGCGCAAAAATCCGCTCCTTCCCCCACTGAAATGCCGACTTCAGCAGCGCACTCTTCTCCTGCCACTTCGCCAGCTCAGCCCATAAATTGTCCCGCAAATTGTCCGCCGTCACACTCGTCGCCGCCACCTTCGGGTACGGCCGCGTCAATAAAAAATTCCAGATCAACCACGCCTCTACCGCTGTCTTCCCCGGCCCCTTGCTCGCCGGCATCGCTATCCGCTTCCCCGCAGGCGTCGGGAATACCTCCAATACCTCCGCCTGCCACGGATCAGGCTCTACCCCAAATAACTCCCGCACCATCACCGCCGGATGCTCCAGCCACCGGATGATGTCCCCAGCCGCCTTGCTCAAGCTAGCCGCCATCCACAGAAATCCTTCGCAAAATTTCCCCCAGCTAAGCCGAGCCGCCTACCACCCAAACCCCCGGGAATTATCACAAATTTTACGCGGAGGCCAGGAGAGACCTATTCGATCAGCCGCGGCCGTGCCCCGTGGTCGCCAAAGGGACTCTTTTCTGGCTGGGCTCGGGAGTTGGGTTTCCGCAGGCTGGAGATTACAACCTACGCTGGTGTTCCCATTGCGTTCGTTGTGCGGTGCAACTTTCCATAATCACCCTTATGCGACATTGCTGGTCGTTGATATCATTGGCCTTTGTCTGCCGGCAGGTTGGTTGCACCTTGGTTTAGTCGGGTTGTATCAACATCTTGTGTCTCGCCCTCGATCGTCTGCCCGCGGTCGGCGATCTGAGCGTGCGCTTGCTCAACCAATGCGGCTAGCGTCAAGGTGCCGGAATGCACAGTCTCGTGCTTATCCTTCCAGTCGTCAGAGCCATGATTCTTAAGGGCAAATATCGCCATCGCGACCTGTCCGCCGCTGCCTCCTTCGGCGACGATGCGGGTCGCGTGCTGCTCCCACCAAGCGGTGCGGATGGCCTTCGCGCGGTTTACGGCTACGGAAAACTCTGCATAAACCGAGCACCATTCGAGGATGGTATCGCGAGCGACGCCGATGACGGCAGCGGCGCTGGTTAGTGAG
>JBAUAJ010000172.1:0-4564 GCA_049675585.1 Thermoplasmata archaeon | reverse complement strand
GGCCTCCGACTTACTGAAGGCAACGCCTGAACGGGGCCTCGCGGGAAATCGATTAAAAGGCGCCCCGTCCTAGCGAGCGTCCGCGAGCGTGGGATTGGCCGCGCGCAACGCGACCGCGGGCTTGATGTGCGGCGCGCGCGATCGATGACGGGACCGCAAAGAGCGCTCGCGATCAGAATCAGCCAATGCAGTGTAAACCCACGGGTTTGCGACCGCTCGCTAGACAGTCGAACTACCCGGCCCGCTTCAGGAATGCGAGCACGCGGTTCGTGAGCAGTTCCGCCGCACTCTTGTCGTAGTCGGGGAGACTGCTGTCAGCGAATAGGTGCCGATCGCCGGGGTAGAGAAACAACTCCGCCCCCTCAACCGACTTGTGGAGTTCGCGGGCGGCGTCGAGGTCTCCTTCCAGTACCCACTTGTCGGCCATCATCATGTGGATCTGCAACGGGACTCCCAATGGCCAAGGGCTCCCAAACTCGGAGGTCGGGAAGGCAGCGGAAAACAAGAGCGCCCCCTTGGCGCCCGCCCGCGTTTGGGCCAAGAACTGAGCGGGCATCACTCCGAGTGAAAAGCCGGCGTAGACAAGCGCGCTCGGCAGGCCCTCCGCGGAGACCCGACCGCGCTCGCGGATCGTCTCGAAACCGACCTGCCGCGCGTAACCCACCCCCTCATCGAGCGACTCGAATGTCCGTCCATCGTAAAGATCCGGCGTGTGCACCTTGTGCCCAGCGGCGCGAAGCCGATCCGCGAAGGCAAGGAACCCGGCGGTTTGTCCTTGGGCGTGATGAAAAAGCAGGACCTCGGTCATGGTGCCAGGAGCCCCATGCCGCCGCAGGTATAAGCGACAAGGCGCTCGGGAGCCCCCTGCGTAGAGGTACGGCTTTCCGGCGTCCTACCTACGCCTTGCCCTCATAGTATCCGCTCCCGATCGGCAGTCAGATCCACCGCGACATCAGTACAAGGTCTGCCGGCACTCCATCGAGAATCACTTGGCCCCTCAGGCGCCCTTCCAAGTCGAAACCGAGTGCCCCATAGAGCCCGATGGCCCGCTCGTTCGTGCTGAACACCCCAAGAAACAACTTTCGAATCCCGACTAGGCGCGCCCAGTCGATCATCGCCTCCATCATCGCCCGACCTAGACCCAGCCCTCTTGCGTCCTTGCCGAGGGCTATTCCGAGCTCTGCAACGTGTGAGTTCTTAACCTGGGGTCCCTTCCGAATGTCGGCGCTGCCCACAAGTCTGCGGTCGACGACGGCCACAAGGAGGAGCTTTGAGAGTCCGTCGAACCCTGAGATCCACTCGCTCTCCTCGGCGACTGACTTGTCGACTCGTTCACTCTGAAGGAAGACACCCTCGGCAGCCACAGCGTTCACGTGGGTGAGGAGTGCCTCAGCATCTCCGGGGTTGGCTCGTCGGACCAGGGCCGTCCTCCCATCCTTCATAGTGAAGCTAAACGGAAGTGGCATGGTCGACTGAAAGGGGCCCGTCGCTTATCAGCTCGAGCGAAGCGACAACTGGGACACGAGTGCGGCTTGAGCGGAGCGGGAAGTGGGCTATGCAGAAGGGACACGTTTACTACGCGCGGACCGACGATCGGTCCGCGCTTTACGGAAAGTGCCCGTATCAGACCCCTTACGCTCGCCGCGTGGGGGCTTTCTGGGCACTTCCGCTCTGCCCGCGGCTAGTCCCTCGCGGCAGAAGCACCAAGTCGGCCGCTTCCTCCGCGTCTCTGAGAAGCGTCTTGCGCGGCGTGCCAATTTTCGCACGCACGGTCAAACCACGGACAAGGTCAGCGACTTGGCTCGCCCGCGCGGCTACAGGAAAGTCGGACGGGATTTCTCCCGCGCTGATCCCTCCCCGGAAACGAAGTTCCACCATCGCCACGCCGCCAGCCGTAGCGTTCTGTAGGAACTGCCGGACCTCTGCGTCGTCCACAAGCGGCGCGACGCACACGAGAAGACAACCCGCAGGGCAGCCTTCCTCGGTCGCACTCTCGACGGCGTGCCTCAGGAAGCTGACGAGCGAGTCGCGAAGAGGCTGCGGCGAGAAGATTGCCTTCGCAGCGTGAGCGCCCTTCTTCTCTGCGTACGCCCTGAGGACGCGCAGGAACAACGTCCGCTTGCCTCCGAAGACTGCATACAGGCTCGGCCGACCAACACCCATCCCGGCGACGAGATCGTCTATCGTCACTCCGTCGTAACCCTTCGACCAGAACACCTGCGTCGCCTTTTGCAGCGCTTCTAGCTCGTCGAAGTTGCGCGGTCGCCCACGCGGCCTAGTGGAATTGTGAATCATCTAGTTCCAAACTCCTCGCACCAGGCCATGCGCTCTCTTTAACTGCTGCTTCACGACTTGTTGACTAGGGGCCCGACCGACAGGGACATTTTGGGTACGGATCCCCCCCTCAAGTAGGTTCGGATGGCCCACCCATATGAGGCGGGTCTTGTCTTGCGGATCAACAACAGCTGGAGAAGGTTCCCCAGCCCACTGTTCCAATGCGCCCATTTCGGCGAGGCCCCCCCACTCAACAATCCTTGGCACAGCACCTCTTATTATAGTACCAATCAGTTCGTAATTGGCAAGGCCACCATGTCGTCGCGAGGAAACCAACCAGGGCACTCGATAGCTCTCGTCACAGGCACAACTTCCGGGCTCGGATATGCGGCAGCCAGTATGCTCGCAGCCCAGGGCTACCGCCAGGTCATCGTCACGGGCCGCACCCTGCCCCGGGTCGAGAAAACGGCGGCTCAGCTCGCAGCTGAGACAAAGACCCAGGTCTTCACGCCGCTGGAGCTAGACCTGGGTTCGTCGACAAGCGTTCAGTCCGCTCTAACAGAGCTGGTCAAGCTAGGTCTACCGATCGATTTTCTTCTGCTCAACGCGGGGATGCTAGGTGGCAAGGAGCGCGTCGTCACCGCGGAGGGAATTGAGGCGGCCCAGGCCCCACTGATCGGCCATCATCAGCTGACTATGGGGTTGCTCCGCGCCAACCTGCTTAGCCCCAGCGTGCGGATTGTAATCGCTGGCTCGGAAGCTGCCCGAGGGGACGTGCCGACGTTCAACTACACCGACGTGGCGGCCCTCACGGCCACTCATCACCAGGGTGACCGAACTGCCGCCGTGGAAGCCCTGTTGCGCGGCGGGCCGAACGTGAAGTACCGGCCCAACCGGGCGTTCGCCGACGCGAAGCTCATCGTCGCTTGGTGGGCCGCGGCACTGGCACGCCGCCTACCCTCCGGCATGGCCGTATACGCCGTCTCGCCCGGTGCCGCGCCCGACACCCAGGCGGTGCGGAACGCAGGGGGGGCCACGAAGTGGCTGTTGATTCCGCTGTCAAAGCGTATCCCCGGCATGTCTCATACGCCGGAGACCGCGGCTCGTCGCTACCTCCTGGCATCGGAGTTCGGTACCGATGTCTCGGGCCAATTCTTCGCCTCGGCGCCGAAGAAGCTCACAGGCCCAATCGAGCCGATGCGCCACCCGCACTTTCACGATCGCGCTAACCAGGAAGCCGCGTGGGAGGCCGTCGTCAAGGTCTCCGGCGTCGACTTCTCCTCCGCAGCAGTCTCGAGCGCTGTGTCCTGAGCGATCACCCGACTCCCGACCGTGATAGGGACGTGGTAGCTCAGGGAAGAGGATCTCGCGAGGAACGTCTACGCGGCGCTCACCTGAGCGACGCCCCTATCGGGGCTGAGCACGCACTTGCCACTAAGTCGCCGCAAGCTTAGAGAGGCCGAAGGATCGCGACTTCGGTGCGGGATGGCTCGTGTTGGCGGATGCGGCTACCGCCGATTAGGCAGGTAAAGGTAGCCAAAGCACACGCTGTCTACGCCCCGATCGAAGGTCGACCTCGGCTACACGAAAAGTGCCCGTTTCCTCGCGCGCTACCAGTATCCGCGCTTCGTCCGAAGAGGGTGAGTAGCGGTAGCGATCGGTGCGTCGATACTCTTAGAGGGGACGGCGGTTCGCGTTCGTCCATGCAGTTCAAGATGGCTTACACCGGGATTCGCGTGAAGAACATCGAGGACTCACTTCGTTTCTACACCGAGATCCTGGGAATGCAGGTGGTCGAGCCTCTCCAGCCGACCCCGCCGACCGAGGGCCAGGTTGTGACCCTCCGCAGCTCAGGGTCGACGCAGCTTCTGGAGCTCAATTGGTATATGGCAGGGAGCAGGTTCGGGACTCCATACTCGAACGGAGAGGACCTCGATCACTTGGCGTTCGAATGCGACGACCTGGCCAAGGCGGTCGGAGAACTCAAGAGGCAAGGGGTCGAGGTCACGGTCCGCCCGAAGGAGATTGGACAGGAGGTAGGCTGGAACGAGGCCTTCGTGAAGGACCCGAACGGAATCTGGATCGAGTTGCTTCAAGCGAGGCGGAAACCGGCGGCCTCCAGTTGAGCCGGACCGGGTCTGGCGCCTAAAGGGACAGGTTGACTACTGACACCGGACGAAATAGCTTAACACCGGTCGAGGAGAATCCTTCGCCCGGCTGAGCTGCTCCTCGCGTCAGTCGCTCAATCATAGAGGTGGGTGGCGGCGGTGAAGGAGCGGATCAGCTTCGG
>JBAUAJ010000171.1:0-12110 GCA_049675585.1 Thermoplasmata archaeon | reverse complement strand
CGTCGGCCCCGACCCCGGCGGAAGCGAGGTCGAGGGGCACGCGCAGTGACTCGTACAATCGACGCAGGCGGGTCGGCAGCGGGACCGACGTCCGGTCGTCCGGCGGCGCCACGGCGGCCGAGAGCGTTTCGAGGCGGTCCCGCGCCCCGGGCCGGTCGAACTCGAGGACCGCCGGAAGGACGATACCGAGGAGATGCGCGTACGGCCGCCGCGTGGGACCGACGAGCGCGCGCGCCAGCGCGTGGGCGACCCCCCGCTGGGCGTTCGAGGACGCGAGACCGGCGCAGGTGGCCGCGTAGTGCACCGCCGAGCGGGCGTCCGGATCGCTGCTCCACTTGACGGCGTGGGGGAGCCGCCGGACGACGGTGGCGGCGGCGTCGAGCGCCAGGGCGTCCGAGAACGGGTTCGACCAGGCGGAGAGGTACGCTTCGATCGCCAGGGCCGCCGCCTCGAGCGCGCACGGCACGAGCTCGGCCGCAGGAAGGGACGTTGCGAACTCCGGGTCGACCAGCGCCCAGTCCGGTCCGAGGCGCCGGTGGGAGAGCTCGAGCAGCGTGCCGTCCGATCCGACCAGGTCGGCGGATCCGCTCGCCTCCGCCCCGCTCCCGCTGGTCGTCGGGACGGCCACGAGCTGTACGGTCCGCGTCTCGGGCATCGGGAGCACTCCCGGCAACGAGTCGAGCGAGATCTCCGGGCACTCGAGCGACAGTCGGAGCCCTTTCGCACCGTCCAGGCACCGACCCCCGCCGACCGCGACGATGCAGTCGGGGGGGGAGCCCCGCAGCCGTTCGATCAGCACCGCGAGCGTCGCGACGTGATCCGGTGCGGGGAGGTCGGAGACGACCTCGACGGTGGCGGCGACCTTCGCGAGCTCCTCTTCCACCCGGCGGAGCCCGACGCCCCGCGCCACGGCGGGGTCGGCGAGCACGAGCGCGCGACGTACCGAGAGTCCGCTCAGCTGTTCGACCGCGCCGGGTCCCCACGCGATCGCCGGGCCGGTGAAGAACGCGGTCATCGGCGTCCGTCAGCGGACGAGCGGACCTTCACGGCAGCGCCGGCACGCCCCCGTGAGCGAGAAGGCGACCTGTTCGACGGACCACCCCTCCGGATGGAGCGCCGCCAGCTCGGTGAGCAGATGGCGGTCGAGCTCGTTAAGGTCGAGCGACTGGATCCGCCCGCAGACACGGCAGACGACGTGCGCGTGCGGGTCTTCCGATAGGTCGACTCCCGCCGGCCGCACGGCCCGGATCTCGGGGGGACGGGCGGCCGGGCGCCGTGCGGGGCGAGCCGCACGGCGGGTCGGACGTGCCATCGCGGCGTCGGACCCCGGCCCGCTATTTACGTTGGTCCCGGGGCGCTCCGGTCGAGGTCAACCGGCACGGCGCTTCGGGAACGCAAGGTTCCCCGCCTCGGAGGCCGGCGGAAGGAACGTCGCGTCGGTGAGGAGCCGCACGGCCGCCTCGCCCCGGGCCGTGAGCCGGTAGGTCTCCGCTTCGTGGAGGATCAACCCGGCCTCCGAGAGACGCCGCATGTGGAACGCCATCTTGGGGGAGTCGTCGAGGCCCGCGGCCTGCATCGCCTCACCGAACGAAGACGGGGCTTCGGCGAGCCGTTGCAGCGTCTTGCGCCGGATCGGGTTCGAGAGCGCCTCGAGCGTCGAGTGCGTCTCCTCCGCCGAGACCGCGCCGCCCAGCGCGGCGGCGACGGTCGACGCCACACGACGCGGATTGAACCCGACCCTCAGGGGTCCGTGCCCAGAAAGGAGCCGGCGCAACCGGTCGAGCGTCGTGACGACGTCCTCGAGCCGGTGGTGCTCGAGCAGCCGTTCCACCCCCGAGAGCACGATGGCCCCCTGGGGGAACTCGGCGAGGAACGTCTCGGTGCGCTCGACGAGCCCGATCGGATTCTCCGGGTCGAGCGGCGCGACGTGAAGGTGGGGCTCGGGTTTCGGGCCGGGTTCTCCGAAGAACAGCACCTCATACCGGCCCCCCTCGGCGAGGGCGCGGGCCTCCCGAACGGGATCGCGCTGGGCTTCGGTGGGCGCCTCGAACTCACGCTCCTGCGCCACCAGGCGCAACGTCTCGCGGACCTGATCGATGCGGAACGGCTTGCGCACGTAGTCGAACGCCCCGAGCTTCATCGACTCGAGCGCGGTCTCGACGGTCGCGAACCCCGTGATCATCACCACGAAGGTGCGCGGCCATCGGGCCCGCACCTCGCGCAGGAGGTCGAGGCCGCTCTGCCGCGGCATCTTGAGGTCGGAGAGCACGGCGTCGAACTCGTCGTGCTCGAGGGATTCGAGCGCCTTCGCCACCGACGGCACCGTGGCGACGGTGTGCCGATCGTCGCGCAGCAGTTCCGCGAGCTCCTCCCGGAACACCGAGTCGTCATCCACTACGAGGACGCGCACGGCCCCGGACCTGCCGCGGAGGGTTATCGTTTGCTCGCGGCGCTCGGGCTCGAGGTCGGCGGCCGTTCGGTCGGGGGGTGGAGTGGCAGGGAGACAAGAAACGCCGCTCCCGCACCGGGCACGTTGCGTACCGTGATCGTGCCGTGGTGAGAATGGACGATCCCGTGGCAGATGGCGAGCCCCAATCCCGTGCCCTGCCCTTCGGGTTTGGTCGTGAAGAACGGCTCGAAGATCTGGGGCAGCGCTTCCGGGGAGATCCCGGGGCCGTGGTCGAGGATCTCCACCTCCGCGCGACGACCCTGCGTGCGCACGGAGATATCGATCGCACCGACGCCCTCCATGGCGTCATAGGCGTTGTTCAAGATGTTCGTGAGCACCTGCATCAGCTGCCCCCGATCCCCGAGGATCGGGATCGGCGTCCCGGGGTACTTTTCCGCGATCTCGACGTTCGCGGACTGCTTTCCCTTCAGGAAAGCCACCGACTCCCGGGCGATCTCGACGAGATCGAGCTCGGTGGTCAGCGGCTCCTCCCGACGGGCGAAATCGAGGAGTCCGCGCACGATGCGGGCGGCGATCTCGATCTGGTCGGTCATCGTGGAGAGCCGCGCGAGGACCCACGGGTCGTCGGAGCGTCGGCGCAGGCTCTCCGCGACGAGCATGACGTTCGCGAGCGGGGTGTTGATCTCGTGCGCGACCCCCGCCGCGAGCTGGCCGACCGAGGCGAGCTTGTCGGCGTGGGCCGCCCGGAGCTCCCAGCTCCGTTGCTCGGAGAGATCGACCGCGACTCCGAGGTAGTGCGTGGTCGCCCCGGACCCGTCGCGGATCGCGGTCACGCTCAGCAGGACGGGCCGCTCGCGGCCCTTGCGGTCCCGATTGAGGATCTCGCCGGACCAGTACCCGCGCGCCGGGTCGGTGAGGTCGGCCCAGAGGCCCTCGTACACCTCGGGCGGGGTGTGTCGGCTGCGGACGAGGTTCGGCTTCTTCCCGATGCACTCCGCGCGCGTGTAGCCGTAGATCCGTTCGAACGACGGGTTCACGTCGATCATCACGCCCCGGGCGTCCGTCAGCTGCATCGCGTTGGTCGAGGTGCGGAACGATTCGTAGAACAGCACGGCCTGGGCGTGCTCTCGCTCGCGATCGGAGACGTCGCGGATCAGGAGCAGCGCCTGGCGCGGGGCGCCGTCCTCGGGTTCGAGGGGCCGCACGTCGAGGTCGAAGTAGACCCCCGGGGTCGGCGCACGGAAGCGGGCACGTACCGACCGGAACGTAGCGGGGGTGCCGTCGCGCAGCACGCGGTCCATCGCCACCCGGATCTCCGTCGACCAGCTGCCGTCCTCCTCCGACAGATCGTGGAAGTCGGTTCCGAGGATCGTCGGGAGGCGACCGGTCAGATCGAAGTATCCCCGGCTGGCCCAGGTGATGGTCCCGGGGGCCGTGATCACCGCGAGACCGATCGGGGCGCTGCGAAACACGCGCGCTGCGAGACCGGGCTCGATCGCCTCCGGATTCACGACCACGCCCCGGCGCGGGACCGTCCCGGGGCTCTTCTCGCCTTCGCTCTCGGGACGTTGCCTGGGGCCGGCGTCGGCCCTAGACCCCGCTCGTCAACCCGGGCCGACGGGGGGAATATACCCTGCCCGTCGGCTTCGTTCGACCGATGGACGCCCCGGCCGTGCTCGTGGTCGGCGAAACGCCCAGCCTCGGCCGGTCGGTGGTCGATCTGCTCGAGACCGCCAACGTTCCGTCGCATTTCATCTACGATCTCGGCGCCGAACCGTCCCCGTCGAAGATCTCGGAGCGCTACCCGGTGGTCATCGCCGTCTGCAACGAGCACTACTGCGCGACCGGCCGGCGGTGGATCCGGGGCGAGCTCCCCGGGGTCGCCCTCGTCGTCGTGGGCTCGCGCGACCAATCGATCCAGACGGTCCCCGGGATCCGGATCGTCCCACTCCCCCTCGAGCCGGGACCGTTCGTCGCGCTGATCTCCGGACTCCTCGCGTCGGCGCAAGACGCCGGTCCCTCGCGCGGAACCGTTCGGCGCGGGACCCCCGCCGGGGTCTCCACTAGGTAACGGCCGGTAGGCTCGAATCTCGGGGGACGACGCCCTCCCAGCGGGCGGTCCCCTCGCTCCGGATATCGAGTTCGATGCGCGTTTCTGAACCGTTGAACTCGAGACGGAAGGGGAATCCGGCCCCCGTGAAGACGTCGCGCATCGCCATGTTCTCGGACAGCAGGAGCGCGGCGAACGTGGCGACGCCGACCGCTCGGGCCCGGCGCGCCAGCTCTCGGAGCAGAATCGTACCGGCGCCCCGGCCCTGAAACCCATCCGCGATCAGGAATCCGACCTCGGCCCGGGTCCGGTCGTTCGGGAATCGAGCGAATTCCGCGTGCCCGACGATCTCGACGTCGGCGGGTGGGCACGTCTCGAGCACGAGGGAGAGCCGGTCGGGGGAACGAACGTCGCCGAGCACCTCGGCCGCCACCGCCTCCTCCGCGACGGGGCTGAAGAACCGCAGCTCCACCGACTCCTCCGACAGTCGGTGAACGAACGCCCGAACGGCCGCCCCATCCGAAGGCGCGATAGGGCGAGCGAGGACGGCCGTCTGGTCCCGGAGCTGAAGTCGGGTCGTGTCGAACTTCTCCGCTGGCTCCGGGCGCCTCCCGTCGTGCATCGACCGAATGAGCTCGAGTCCGCAGATGAACGGTCGCTCGATTTGGGTTGACCCATCGCAGAGAGCGACCCTCCGTCTCCGGCGGGAATATCTTACGCTCTGGAAGGATTGCCCCGCTCCGGAGACCGGACGTGAACGCCACCTCCCGTCGGGGCCGAGCCGAACCGCCCACCGGGCGTAGGTCGCGCCGTCCGGCCTCCAGCCTCTCGGGTCGGACTCGAGCGCGGGCCGAATGGGACCGCCTCGAGGAGGTGATGATCCATCGTCCGGGGATCGAGATGTTCTTCGGCTTGCTCGAACCGTATTCGTTCCTCTACGAGCGCGCGTTCCGGGTCGACGAGGCGACCCAGGAACACGCGGCGCTCGAGCGCGCTCTCACCCGGGAGGGGGTCGCGGTCCGCCGCCTGATCCACCTCGCGATCGAGGTCGGCGCCCGCCACCCCGAACTTCTCGAGCAGGTCCGCCGTCGCATCCTGCGCCTCGTCCGATACACGGGTCCGAAGGAGATGGTCGCCCGGGCGCAGCGCGAGTTGCGGCGCAATCTCGACCGGTTCGACGGCGAGACGCTGTTCAACATCCTCCTGCTCCGGCCGTCGGTCCGCCTCGAGCGGCACCCGGGCGCCCGGGTGATCCTACCGGAGGTATCCCTCGAAACGCCGCTCGCCAACCTCTGCTTCCTCCGCGACCAGCAGGCGCTGACGGCGCGCGGGTTCGTGCTCGGCCGGATGGCGAAGCCCCAGCGGCGCCGAGAGCCCGAGCTTACGGGGGCTCTCCTGCGCGCCTGGGGAGCGGACGTCGTGGCGGAGGTGCGCGCGCCCGGGACGTTCGAGGGAGGCGACTTCCTTCCGCTCGGCGACTTCGCGCTCCTCGGCACGGGCGACCGGACCAACGCGCCCGCGGTCCGGCAGATCCTCGCGGCCCCGATCGGCTTCGACGAGGTCGCCGTGGTGCACCAGCCGACCCACCCGGCGATCCCCGGAGATTCGCCCGACCCGATGATCGACATGCACCTCGACACCTACCTCAACCTCCCCGGGCAAGGCCTGGCCGTCGGATGCGAACCGCTCCTGAAGCGCGCCCGCACCGAGGTCTTCCGCCGGCACGGACGCGGGTCGCTCGTGCGCGAACCCCGCACGCGCACCCTCTACGAGTATCTCACGGAGAAGAAGATCGAGATCCTCCCGATCTCCACCCTCGAACAGATGAGCTACGCGTCGAATTTTCTCTGCGTGCGCGACCGGCGGATCCTGGCGGTCGAGGTCGAACAGGCGGTCGATCGGGTCCTCGCCTCCCTCGCCGACGCCGCCCGCTCCGACCCGTATCGCTACCGGGCGCTTCTCGCGCTCGCGCGCAAGGACCGCGAACGGTTGCTCGTCGAGGGCGGCATGTTCCCTCATAGCCCGGCGCTCCGCGACTCGGGAGTCGAGGTCGTCCCCCTCTCGTTGCGGGAGATCACCGGAGGATACGGCGGGGCCCACTGCATGACCTGCGCGGTCGACCGACGCCCGACGTAGTGACGATCGGACTTCCGGGATCCACGCCCAAGTCCGCGCCGGACCGCCGCCGGGGGCGGTGCGGGGAGAGGGATTTGAACCCACGAACCCCTACGGGACCAGACCCTGAATCTGGCGCCTTTGGCCAAGCTTGGCAATCCCCGCGCGGAGGGGTCGAGCGACGTCCGCCTTATGATGGTTTGGCCGGCGGGGATCACGCGGAGGCGCTCGCCGCGGCGGCCTGGCGCATCTTCTCCCCCTCGAGGACATCGAGCGCCTCCGGGACGGTCGCCTTTTCGTGCACGATCGCCCGCAGCGCCTTCAACATCGCGACCGGGTGGTCCGACTGCCAGATGTTGCGACCCATGTCGATCCCGTGGGCCCCTTCGTCGATCGCCCGTCGCGCGAGCTCGAGCGCGGACCGCTCGCTGTCGAGCTTCGGACCCCCCGCGACGACGAGCGGCACCGGACAGCCATCCGCCACCTGCGAGAACCCGTCGCAGTAGTACGTCTTCACGAGGTGCGCCCCGAGCTCGGCCGAGACCCGGCAGGCGAGCGCCAGGTAGCGAGCATCGCGCTTCTCGAGCTCCTTGCCCACGGCGGTGATCGCGAGGACCGGGATGCCGGCGGTCTCCCCCTCGTCCACCAGGCGAGAGAGATTGACGAGCGATGTGTGCTCGTGCGGGGAACCGACGAACACCGACAGCGCGACGGCGCTGACGTTCAGCCGGGCGGCGTCCCCCATCGCCGTGGTGATCGTTTCGTCGGAGAGGTCGTCCTTCAAGACGGTCGCCCCGCCCGATACCCGCAGCACGATCGGCACCGAGGCGGTCGGGGGCACGCACGTCCTCAGCACGCCCCGGGTGAGGGCGAGCGCATCCGCGTGCGGGAGCAGCGGCGCGATCGTCGCGCGGGGATCCTCGAGCCGATGGGTCGGTCCCATGAAGTAGCCGTGGTCGACCGCGAGCATCAGCGAGTTCCCGCTCGAGCCCGGGAACATCCGCGCAATGCGGTTCGACATGCCCCAATCCATCCGTCTCCCTCCGCCGAGGGAACGAACCGGGCCGGTGCTCATATCGGTTGCCGAGCGACGCGGGCGCGCAAACGCGTCACTCGCTCGAGGGGCGGTCCCCGCCCCGCAGGACGACGGGGACGCGCCGGTCTTCCTTGACCCGGTTCAGCACCACCTGGGTGTTCGACCGTTCGACGTGCGGGTCCTGCAGAGCGTGCTTCACGAACCGGTCGAGGTCACGCCGGTCGCGGAATCGGCCGATGAGGAGGGCGTCGTAGTCGCCGGTGACGTCGTAGATCGCGTACGCGTGGGGGTCGCGGGCGAGGCGCTCCTCCACTTCCCGGAGGCGGCCTTTCGAGATCCGTATCCCGATCGCCGCCCAGAGATCCCAGCCGAGCAGCTCGTCGTCGAGCAGGGGCACATAGCCGGTGATGACCCCTTGCTCCTCGAGCCGGGCGATCCGCGTGCTCACGGTGGTCGGGGAGACCTTCAACCGGTGGGCGATCTCCCGGTGGCTCTTTCGGGCGTCGACGTTCAACTCCTCGAGGATCGACCGGTCGAGCGAGTCCAGCATGGACGTTCGCCGCATGAGGCTTGTACGGAACGGTAGGAAATAAAGCCTGATAGCGCCGGAATGGACGAACGTCCAATGTAGGCAGGGGGGGATTCTTGTAGCGGGGACCCGTGGGACGGTCCGGGGACGGGCCGTGGCGAAGCAGCGGGCGAAGGGGATGGCGATGGACGGCGAGTCGGTGGTGGCGAGGCTCGAGTCGGACGGCGTGCGGTGGGTCCAGCTGTTCTACACAGACCTATTCGGCGGCCTGAATCAGGTCGACATCCCGCGCCACGCCCTCGAGGCGGAGATGTTCCGCACCGGTGTCCCCAAGCTCGACGGCTCCTCCGTGCGCGGATTCCGCCAGATCTTCGAGTCCGACATGCTGCTCGTCCCGGACCCGACCACGCTCGCGACGATCCCCTGGAACCCGGAGGTCGGCAAGACGGTCCGGTTCATCTGCGATGTGCGCCTCGGCGCCTCGAAGGATCCGTACGAGCACGATCCGCGCGGCGTCGCCCGCCGCACGGAGGGGGTCCTCGCGAGCGCCGGCTACGACAAGTCCTACTGGGGTCCCGAGGTCGAGTTCTTCGTCTTCGACCGGGTGCAGCTGATCCCGTCGTACGACGGCGTCCGGGACGCCTGGGCCGGCGCGGGCTACCTCATCGACCAGGCCGAGTCGCCGTGGCAGCCCGGGAACTCCCAGTCGACGATCCGTTTCAAGGAAGGGTACCACCGGACCCCCCCGGTCGACTCGCTCGTCGCCCTCCGGGCCGAGATGTGCAACATTCTCGCCGACGACTTCCACCTTACGATGGACGCCCACCACCACGAGGTGGCGACGGCGAGCCAGTCGGAGATCAACCTGCGCTTTGACGAGCTCGTTCCGATGGGCGACCACATCCAGGACCTGCGGTACGTCATCAAGAACGTCGCCCACCGCCACGGCAAGATCGGCTGCCTGATGCCGAAGCCGATCTACGGCGACAACGGCATCGGCATGCACACCAACCAGTCGCTCTGGCGGAAGGAGGAGAACGCGTTCTTCGACGCCGCCGACAAGTATGCGGAGGTCAGCCAGACGTGCCGGTACTACATCGGCGGCCTGCTCCGTCACGCGCGCGCCCTCTGCGCGATCACGAACCCGATCACGAACTCCTACCGTCGGCTCGTGCCCGGCTACGAAGCCCCCGTGTTCATCGCATGGAGCAAGGCGAACCGCTCGGCGAACGTCCGCATCCCGTTCTACCACAAGGGCCGCCCCGCGGCGAAGCGGGTCGAGTACCGCACGCCCGACTCGGCCGCCAACATCTACCTGACGGAGGCGGCCCTCGCCCTCGCCGGCCTCGACGGGATCAAGCGGAAGATCGAGCCGCCGGCCCCCGTGGACGAGAACATCTACAAGCTGACGCCGGCGAAGCGCAAGACGCTCGAGATCCGGGAGCTGCCCGGTTCGCTCGGCGAGGCGCTCGACTGTCTCGAGTCCGACCGGGGGTTCCTGAAGCCGGCGTTCGCCGACTCCCTCCTCGACACCTACGTCGAGCTCAAGCGGGAAGAGCAGCTCGAGCTGAACCTGCGGCCGCACCCGTACGAGTTCTACCGGTACCTCGACGTCTAGGAGGCGAGGCGGGTCCGGCGACCGGCGGGCGGGGGGGGCCGTGACCGACGCCCACCTCTTCACGGGGGGGCGCGTGTTCACGGGGCTCCGATACGCCCGCGCCCTCCTGGTCGACGACGGACGGGTGGTCGCGGTCGGACCGGAAGAGTCGGTCCGGCCCGACTCCCCCACCGGAACGGAGCACCACGATCTGGCCGGGCGATTGCTTGTCCCCGGCCTCGTCGACGCCCACCTCCATCTCACCGAGGTCACTCGGATGCGCGTCGGGCTCGATCTCACCGGCGTCACTTCGCTCGAGCGCCTCCGCTCGGTGCTCGCGGATTGGGCGGCCGCCCATCCGACCGGGCCGATCGTCGGCCGTGGATGGGATCCGGAACGATGGGCGCCCTCCCGATGGCCGGACGCCGGCACGCTCGACCGGGTCGTGCCCGATCGGCCCGTCGTCCTCTACCACGCGAGCGGCCACGCCGCGGCCGTCAACTCGGTCGCGCTAGGGGAAGTCGGGCTCAACGCCGCGGCGCCGGCCCCCGAGGACCCTTCCATCGGCCGGTCCGGAGACGGGCGACCGAGCGGGATCCTCTACGAGGAGGCGATGCGGCCGCTGGGGGAGTTCGCGCGGAGAGCGAGCCCGGTCGATGCCGAAGCGCTCGCGCGAACGATCGCCGAACTCATTCCGACCGGGCTCACGTCGGTCGGCTCGATCGGGACCCCCGGCGAGGAGATCGCCGCCCTGCGGGAGCTCGACTCGGCCCGGCGGCTGCCGCTCTCGGTTCGGGCGTACATTCGACTGACGGATCGCATGACGGCCTCGCGCAGCTCCCCGCTCGCGCCGACGGCTCGTTTCGAAGTGGTCGGCGTGAAGGCGTTCCTCGATGGGGCATTCGGGACGCGGACGGCCTGGCTCTCCGCGCCGTACATGGACGCCCCCGGGACCTCGGGAATCCCGGTGGGGGACGAAGCGGCGCTCGCGCAAGCGCTCGGAGAGGCCGTGGACCGGGGGTTGGCCCCCGCCCTGCACGCGATCGGGGACCAAGCGGTGGGTCGCGCGATCCGCTTGCTCGGACCCCTGGCTGGACGGACCGCCGCTCCGGCGCGAATCGAGCACGCATCGCTGACACCCCCGGATCGTATCGCCGGTATGACCGGGGGAGGTCCGATGCTCGTTGTGCAACCGGGGTTCGTCTGGAGCGACCACTGGCTCGCGGACCGCCTGGGGCCCGAACGGGCCCGCTGGGCGTACGTGTTCCGTACGCTGCGTCACCGAGGGATCCCGCTCGCGGGGTCGAGCGATGCGCCGTTCGACCCGGTCGACCCTTGGCGGGGGATCCGCGCGGCGGTGCGGCGTCGCGATCCGACCGGCCGCTCCGCTAATCCGGATCCGGGAGAAGCCCTCTCGCCGGAGGAGGCGCTGAATCTGTATACGTCGGGGGCGGCCGAGGCCCTCGGCCTCCCCGAGAGAGGACGCCTGGAGGCGGGTGCTCCGGCGGACTTCGTCGTGCTCCGGGCCCCCGGACTCTCCGAGGCTTTGCTCGGGAGCGAGGTTCCCGTGGCCGAGACGTGGGTCGCGGGAGAGACGGCGTACCGAGTCGAGCGAACGGCCGAGCCGTAAGGGTCTAACCCCGCCGCCTGCTCGTCTCCGCGTGCCCGGCCCCGAGGATCTCCCGTCGCGGAAGGAGTTCTCGCCGACGATGCGCGTCGACGTCCTCATCTCCGACTGGCGGGCCGAGCTCGCTCCGCCGATCCCGGTCGAACAGCGGGAGCGGGATCTGTACGCCCGTGCTTGGGAAGCCTACCGGGATGGCGACTTTGGGTTCGGTCTCTGGTGTTGGCACGAGGTCGACCGCCTGACGAACAGCTTGGGTGGGAACATCCGCGAGGTCAACCGGATCCTCGGTCCCGGGAAGTACTTCGGATTCTCGCACCGCAAGTCGGTCGCCGCCCAGGTGCCGATCGAACGGATCTACCGACCCCGCAAGGGGGACATGAGCACGCCCCGTACCGACGCGTTCGTCCTCCCGCTCTATCAGGTGCTGACCGTCTACCTCGTCCAAGCGAACGCCGGGGACGTGAAGGCGAAGGCGTTGCTCGAGATCTCCCTCGGCGAGCTCGAGGACCGGCGACGGGCCGACCCGTTCCTGCGCCACTTCGAAACGTTCCGAACGATCCTCGAGCGGGCGACCGCGCCCCCGGGCCCGGCCGCCGCTCCGGCACCCCCCGGCGACCGGCCCTCCGAGCCGACCTCCGCGGAAAAAGGACGGCGGGCCGCGGCGCCCGCGGGCCCACCGAAGCGCTAGCACGAGGACCGAAGCGTGAGCGAGTCCCGAGTCGTAGTGCTGGGGGGCGGGGGGCTGA
>JBAUAJ010000170.1:0-2937 GCA_049675585.1 Thermoplasmata archaeon | reverse complement strand
GGCGCGGCGGTGACGATGGCCTGCTCTTCGGGATGCGGATCGGGACGCGCGTCTCTGTGACCGCGCGGCGGGCGGTGCTCCGCCAGCATCACGCGCTGGTGCTCGGCTTCGGCGATGCGCCGGTGTGTCACCAGTCGGCGGGCATCGAGTTGAATCTCGATCTTGTCCTTGGTTTCGCGCACCTCTACACGGCGCCCAATCCACTCCACCGGCACCGAATAGCGATTGCTGTTCAACGCCACGTAGCCTTCGATATCCACCAGACGCTGCTGCAGCCGGTAGACTTCCGGAATCCACTTCGGCAGCGGCTTCAGATGCAGTCGCTCCACCGCGAACAGCTCTCGCGGAACCGCGCGGATGTGTTTCTTGTAAGTCGAGTTAACCTTATCGCACCACTGTCGCGCCTGCTCATTCAGATCCTCCCAACTACGGAAGGTGCGCCCCGCCAGAAAGTTATGCTCGATGAAATGGAAAGGCCTCTCCACCCGTCCCGAACGGTTGGCATTGCCAATCGCGTGCGCCACGAACTGAAACCCGAAACGCTCGCCAAAAGCAGCCATCTCCGGTACCGGCGCCATGTCGCGTCCGCTGCCACGCAGGACCACCACGTGCGTGTTATCGATCATGGTGCGGGCTGCGGCGCCGCCGAAGTAGCGCAGCGCTTCGGTAAGAAATACCTTGCAGTCGAAGCGTCGGAAGGTGGGATAGCACTGGAAAAACAGCATCCGGGAATAGCACAGAACAGCGGATGCGGTCTGCACCTTGCGCTTCCTGCCGCCTAGTTCGAGCTCATGGGGAGACGTGTCATGCTGAAGCTCCTCGCCGGGCGCGAACTCATACTGGCCCGCCGGTGTTGGCGGCGCATAGCCAATCCCGTGACGTCGGCAGAACGCCGTTAGTGCCTGGTACGACATCTCCGCGCCTGCGGCCACCAACTCCTCATGGACTCGCACGAGATTCCCCTTGCACTTCTCGAAAAGCTCCAGGATCTGTTGCCGGTAGGGTTCGGCCTTCTCGGTCCGATGCAGTTCCGGAAGGGCGGTCGAGTTGGATCGCAGGACTTTGCGTACCGCTACGCGGGAGATCCCCAGCACCCGTGCGATCTCCCTTTTGCTCACTCCCTGCGTGTTCAGTTCCAGAATCGTGGTCCGTTGTGCCTGGCTCAACATGGGGTTTCTTCTCCGGTTGGATTTCTTCGTCGATGCGATGGAGCTGCTTTTGAATGCGCTCGATCTGATGCCGCGCCGCTTTCGCCTGCTGGTCATCCACCTCCGTGGCAGCCGCGCCCGCCAGTCGCCGCTGTGCGCGGTTCACAATCGCCGCAACCATTTCCAGATCGCGTAACAGTTCGGCGCCGGTTCCGGCCGGAGCTTGCTCCTGCGCCTGCCGCTGCGCTTTGAAGAACAGCTCGGGATCGTCGAGAATGCGTTGGCGGATCGCCGGCGAGCCCTTGCGCCACGCGCCATACAGTTGGCCTGCTTCCCGTGTATCGCAGTGGTGCTGGGCGAAGATCGCCGCCATCCGCTGGCAAGCTTCCAGGTTCTGCCGTGCCACCGGCACCAGAAACTTCAACGCCACCTGCGCCGCAATCTTGCCCTCGCGCACCTGCTGTTGGATCGCTTCCGGCAAAACCTCCACCAGTGCCAGCCGTCGCGATACCCAACTCACACTACGGTCGAACCGGCACGCCAACTCCTCCCGCCCGTAACCGAAACGCTGCTCCAACGCGGCCAGCAGCCAACCCACCTCCAGCGCGGTCTCGTGTTCGGATAATCGCAGTGAGCGCTCCAACAGCACGGCGGCGGCCTCACTCATCGGCCATACCACCGCCTCCACCGTGTCTCGGCCCAGTTGCTCCAACGCGGCGATTCGTTTGTAGCCGTCGATGACCACATAACGATCAGCCGGGCCTTCAGCCGCCACCACCACGATGGGCGTTTGCTGGCCCACCTCCGCCAGCGATGCCAACAGTCGCCGCTGCCGCCCCGCATGGCGTACTCGCAGATGCTCCCACCGCCGCTCGAGTTGATGAAACTCCAGTTGCATCGACAGGCTGAATGTACGGCCAGCACTGCCGCAGGATCAATATCTCCAGATTAAATGCGCGCCTGTTTCCAGCGCCGCTCCCGCTCCTCAACCCGTTCCAGCGCGCGCCGGCAGGCCTGCGAACAAAAACGCTGCAAGGGACTTCGCCGCTCTGGCGCGAATCGCTCGTAGCACCCCGGCCGGTCGCAGGAATGGCCGAAAAAAATGTTCGGTAGTGATTACCCTCGCAGCCTCGCCAACTGCTTCTGGCTCTGGTGGTTTCCGGGTTTTCGCGCGCTGCCGGTAACACCGGCTTTGCTCGTTGCGTTTCGCCTTGCCGGCAACCGTCTCCCGGTATCGCTGCTGGGCCTTCCAACGCGACCACTTCCGCGCCGCCTTCCGGCAGTCCTCGCTGCAATAGCGCTGGCCCGCCTGGCGGGGATGAAAGCGTTGCTCGCACCCTTTGAGCAGGCAACATCGCTGCCGCCGCCGACGCCCGGATTGCTTCCGTCGCCCACCCGCTTGCCTTTTGCGCGGACCTGTAAGATTCTCGGTAGGGCCCATGGGAGGTGATGACTCCCAGAAGCTCCTGCCCTGGAGGGGAATCTACTCCTCTCCAGGGCGCTAACCTCCGGCTCATTACGAAATCAACACTGTAACGGAAACGGCACCACTTTTTGCGCGGCTGCCAGCGGGAGTGTGGCTCAGCTACAGACTGTCTGGGTCATTTTTGGCAAGCACAGGTGGGTCAGTTCTGGCGCGTGCCGAAGGGCGCGGCTCACCCCGGTCATCTGGCATAGCGCGTTCACGGCTTGGCCTTTCGCCGAGGCTTGCTGGATTTCCTCAAACAGGCAGCCGCGCCATTGACGACGGCTGGCGGGTGAAACTCCCTGAAATGCTGCAAGGTTTTTT
>JBAUAJ010000169.1:0-1527 GCA_049675585.1 Thermoplasmata archaeon | reverse complement strand
GGTACAGGCGGCGTAGTAGGGTTGGAGGCCGTGCTGGTCGCACTGGGCACGTTTCATGGTGTGCATGGATTGGAGTTTTTTAATAGGTTGACTCATTGTATTCCTCGTGACTTGAACGGTAGTGTGAGTGAGTAATTTTTGTACCTGAGATTCAGGTGAAAGAAATCACCTCTGTATTCCCAGCACAGTTGTGGCTTATCGGGGCCTGTGTATAGCGGATGAAACCGTTTGTCACCGGGCTCCCAGTCTTTCCTAAATTTCCTGTTACAACCTTCCTCGTTGCACGTGATGATTGAGTCTACATAATGTTTGTGGCTGACGTTGGCCAGTAGAGTATTTGTGTCTTTACTCTCCACAAACTCCAGCAATAGCATGTGTATTTCTTCCTCATTCATTTTAAATCTCCCCACCTTTCGGCGCAATCACTACTACTTTCAACTGGCACACTTAATGGGCTGGCATGGCTCATCACACCACTAATCTCACCAGCCACTTCCTGCATATAATACCTGTCAACCTCGCTTAGTATCTCGTCATGAATTTGCAGACACGGGACACACGTGAAGGACTTGTGTAACTCCTCGTAGACTGGGGATAGTTCTGCCATGGCTAATTTAATCGTCCCCTGGGCGGAGGATTGTTCATAATGATTCCCGGCTTTCCTCAACCCCTCATTCCTAACTCTGGTATGGCAGCTCCTCCCCTCAGGCACCATGCGAGGCCGCCCAAACGCATCCCACACCATGGCATACCTCTGTGCCCGTCGATATTGTAGGTCAATTAGATCCCGTAACCCTGGGTACACGGTGAAGAACTTCTCAATGAACCCGGCACACTTTTCCTCAGTCCAATCTACTTTGCCCCCGGATTCGTTGAAGATGTTGCGTTTGAGGCCAGGAGGGGTGAGGCCATAGAGGACACCAAAGCCTAAGTTTTTGGAGGGGGCGCGTTCCTCGGCTTTCCACTTTTTGTACCATGCCGGGTCGGATTTCTCCTGGGCCACTACCCAGGCATAATCCCGGTCGAACACATTACAGGCCGTAGTTGTGTGTACATCCAACCCCTCATGGAAAACTCGGATCATGGTGGGGTCATTGCTACCGTGGGCAGCCCAACGCATTTCGATTTGGGAGAGGTCGTTAGAGATGAGGACACACCCGGGACGGGCGATGAAGGCGAGGCGGATTTTCTTGCCAATTTCAGAACGGGTTGGACAGTTTTGCATGTTGGGGTTACTGCTACTTAACCGGCCCGTGGATGCCACTGTGGGATTAAATCGGGTATGGATACGGCTATCACTATCAGCCATCAATTGGAGGGGTTCGGCGTAGGTCCCCCTGATTTTATCCAGCTCTCGCCATTCGAGGATGAGGGATACAACAGGGTGCTTGGCAAAGGGTTCTAGAATGTCATCAGATGTGGATTCCCGTTTGTGGCTGGGGACGAGTTCGATGGGGGAGGAACCCTGGACCCGGAGATAGGAAAAAAGAAGTTGCGCTACCATGTCCGGGGAGCCAATGTTGAATG